>SXQI01000050.1 GCA_005793025.1 Verrucomicrobiales bacterium | reverse complement strand
TTTTTCCTGTTTGCGATCGCCGCTAGAAAAGTTCGGGGACACCTTCTTCGAGGACTCGCAATCGGTGGCTCAACCCTGCGGTGGCGGTGAGTTCGCGCAACCAGCGGAGGGGTTCGTCCACGTGTTCAAAGCTGAGTTTGAATGTGCCGTAGTGCATGGGAACCAGCCATTGGGCTTGGAGTTCTTGAAAGACGGTCAAGGCTTCGTCAGGGCCCATGTGAACGCGGCGAAAGGAATCGGGATAATACGCACCGATCGGCAGGAGGGCGACCTCGGGTCGGGTGCGCGCACCGATTTCCTTGAAGCATGGGTTGTAGGCACTATCACCCGCGTGGTAAATGGAACGGCCTTGGTGTTCGATGAGGTAACCTCCGAAGCCACGGTGTTTGTCGTGAAGGACTCTTGCACCCCAATGTTGGGAGGGAGTGAGAGTTACCTTCCAGCCGCGATGCTCAAAGGACTCCCACCAGCGAAGTTCCACAATTCGTCCAAATCCCAATCCTAGAGCGAGATCCCCCATCCCCCATGGAACCACGGCGGTTCGGAAATGGTGGCCGTCGAGTTTTCGGATGCTGGGTCGATGGAAGTGGTCGAAGTGAGCGTGAGTGATGAGAACTAGATCTATTTTGGGGAGGTCTTCGATTTTGCAACCTGCGTGGCGGAGGCGTTTGAGGAGAAAAAGCCAATTGGCAAAATTGGGATCTACCAACGCGTTCATGTCCGAGAATTGAAGTAGGAAAGAGGAGTGACCGATCCATGTGAGGGCGGCTTGGCCGGGATCAACATTTGGGAATTGTGGGCGGTGTCGGCGACCGGTGCGCTTGGTGAGCCAGCCTTTCCAGAGGAGTTCATAGAAGAAAGTGCCCGGATGGAAATGGTTGCTTGGGGTCAGTTCTTTGAAGGAGCGGGGGATGCGTCGGCTCTTGGGCGCAGGGCGGCTGATCTCTGGGCTGAGATTCGGGTTCATGAGCTGTTCGGTGGTCTATCGGTTCCTTTTAGGGATAAGCTAGGTTTGAATAAAAGACAAATCACCCCGTCGAAGCTTGATATAAGGACGACCTAATCACGGGTCGCTTTATAAGTCGGCGGGTGATCCGCCAGAATGTGTTTATGAAACGTGTTCTTGTAAGTTCTGGATTGTCATTGGCGTTGTTAGGTTCGGCAATTGTTCCCCGGTTAGAGGCCGGCCAAGGGGAGTGGGCAACAGCAGGAAAGATTCTTACTGCGGTTGCGGCGGTTTCTATTATCTCGAGAGCAATGGAGCCCGTGCCGGTTTATCAGGCACCTCCGGTATACTACGTGCCTCAGCCTGTGGCTCCTGTGGTTTATACTCAACCGGTCGTTTATCAAACGCCCGTGGTTTACTCACAGGTTGTGGTTGCGCCACCCGTCGTGGTGGTTCCAGCACCGGTTTATTATGTGCCTCAACCGGTGTATTATGCACCCCGACCTGTCATCGGTTTTCATTTTGGGAGCGGACATCATCACGGCCAACGCCACTCCCATTTTCGAGGTCATCGTTAGGATACCTAGTTGACTGAGAGATTTTGAACCCGCCGGGAATACTTGGCGGGTTTCTTGGTTTTAGCACTCGATTTTTTAGGTGCATCATCGCAGTTTGTTGGGGTGACATTGCGTGAACAGCTCGAAGGGCATTTGCGGCAGCAACCTGTGCTTGGCAAAGGAGTTTACTTGGCGAGCACTGCCGTGGTGCTCGGCGATGTAGCTTTGGGTGATTTTGCGAGCGTCTGGTTTGGGGCGGTGCTTCGAGGGGATATCAACCAAATCTCGGTGGGGGCTTACAGCAACATTCAAGATAACGCGGTGGTTCATCTTGCGGATGATTATCCGTGTGTGATTGGGGAATGGGTGACGGTGGGGCATTCTGCGGTGGTCCATGCATGTCATGTGGGAGACGAATGTCTCATCGGGATGGGTGCAACGATTCTCGATGGGGCGGTGATCGGGGCCCAATCCATCATCGGCGCGAATGCGTTGGTTCCGGGAGGGATGCAGGTGCCGCCGGGATCACTGGTGCTTGGGACGCCGGGGAAAGTGGTGAAAATGCTCAGTCCCGAGGAACGTGCAGGGCTAAAGCAGTGGGCCCAAAAATACGTGGAGAATGCGGCGTATTGTTTGGAACACGGGTTGAATGTAGGATGTCCGTTGAGGACCTGAGCACGGGTTGCCAACCTTAGAATTATATGCCTGAACGCCCAAACGCGGATGTTTTGACCAAGCCAGATGTGGCTCTTGAAATGACGCTGCGACCATCGCTTTTTTCGGAGTTTACCGGTCAGGCGAAGGTGAAGGAACGGCTGGAAATATCTGTCCAAGCAGCTCGACAACGAGGGGAGCCACTGGATCACATCCTGCTAAATGGGCCTCCGGGTTTAGGGAAAACCACGTTGGCGAATATCATCGCTAAATCGATGGGTGGGAATTTGAAAACCACCTCTGGCCCGACGATCGAAAAGGCGAGTGATCTTGCCGGATTGTTAACGAATCTCGAGGAGGGAGATCTGTTATTCATTGATGAGATTCATCGTCTGCAAAAAACTATCGAGGAATACCTCTATCCGGCGATGGAGGATTTCAAACTCGACATCATCATCGATCAAGGTCCGAACGCTCGGAGCATTCGATTGAACCTACCGAGGTTTACTTTGATCGGTGCTACAACGCGGAGTGGTTTGTTGTCTGCGCCGTTACTTACGCGGTTCCCTGTGCGTGAGCGTGTGGATTATTATACGGCGGAGCAGTTGCAAAAAATTGTCATTCGTTCAGCGCATTTGCTGGGTATCGAAATTGATGAACAAGGGGGATTAGAGATCGCGCGGCGTAGCCGAGGGACCCCACGGATCGCCAACAATTTGCTCAAGCGGGTGCGTGATTACGCACAGGTGCGCGGGGATGGAAGGATCAGTATGGAAACCGCCGACCGCGCGCTGGCGTTGCTGGAGATCGATCAGCATGGTCTGGACGAGATGGATAAACGAATTCTTGAGGCAATCGTTTTAAAATTCGGCGGGGGGCCGGTAGGTGTCTCGTCGTTGGCGGTGGCGGTGGGTGAGGAACCGGATACGATCGAGGAGGTTTATGAACCTTACCTGATTATGGAAGGGTATCTGAATCGCACATCGCAAGGACGTGTGGTGACAGAGTTAGCCTACCAACGATTGGGCCTTGTGGGACGGGGCTCGGCCCAGCCACGCCTCTTGTGATGAGTGAAACGAGTTGGGTGATTATTTCTTGAGCAGTTTTTCCAACTCCGCCGCTAACGCCTCGCCGCGCAAATCTTTTGCAATGATTTTGCCTTCTTTATCAAGGAGGTAGGTTGCCGGGATGCTGTTGACACCATACTGGCCTGCCAACTTGCTCTGCCACCCTTTGCCGTCGAAGTATTGCGCCCAAGGCATGGAGTGTTTTTTAAGAAATAAGTTAAGTTTTTCTTTGTCCTCATCGAGGCTGATCCCGACGATTTCGAGGCCTTTGCTGTGGTATTCCTTATAGGCATTGAGGACGTTGGGTAGTTCAGCAACGCAGGGTCCACACCATGTTGCCCAAAAATCTACGAGGACATATTTGCCTTTAAAAGAGGCGATGGAGAGGGGTTTTCCAGTGAGATCCTTTTCTTCGAAGTTTGGGAATTCGGATCCTACGATCAATTTGCTCTGAATTTTTCTGACTTCTGCCTGTGCTTCGATTGAGGCGAAAAGTTTTTCGGCACTCTTGGCAGCTTCGGTGCCGGGAAAGTCTTTCTGGACTTGTTTGAACAGGGGACCCCCTTTGTCGGGGAGGTCCAATACCTGAACATACAAAGCCCCTTTCATGAGAAGTACCCGAGCAACCTCCTCTGTTTTTTCATTTTTGTGTTCGAGGATTAATGCGTCGAATTCCTTCAGTTCATCAGCGAGGTCCGCCTCGGTGCGTTTGTTGGCTTTCAGTTTGGTTTGGACTTTCTCGATCAACGTCCGGAGTTGTTCTTCAGCCTTTTTCTGCTCCTGTGCTTGGGTCGGTAGGGTGCCTGCAAGGAATCCACACAGAAGTAGGACGAAGGTGAGCGATTTCATAATAGATGAGCTGTCAGGTTGAATGTCGAAATTAGACTCACCTAGGCAGTCGTCTGCAAGCGTATAGTATCGCTTGCATTCTCTTTGGGTAATCGGAAGACTTTGGCAATTCAGCGAACGATACTATGCAAAAATTGATCTATTCAGCCCTGATTTTAGCGAGTGGGACAACGCTATGGGCCGCCGACCCACCCAAAATTGGTTATAAAGATACGCCGATTATTCCCGGGACCACGTGGCATGTCCATGACGGTGACCGACCGCAGCCGCGCATCGTGACTGCAGGGGCATCGTTCAGCCATCTGGCTCCTGCACCTTCGGATGCGATCATCTTATTCGATGGAAAACAACTCGGTAATTGGCAGCAGGGAGATGGAAGTCCGGCGAAGTGGAAGATCGAGGACGGCCACATGGAAGTTGCACCCAAGACGGGTAGTATTCGCACCAAGAACAAGTTTGCAGATTTTCAATTGCATCTTGAATTTGCCACGCCAATCAAGGTCGAAGGAGATAGCCAAGGGCGTGGGAACAGCGGAATTCTGCTCAACGGAGTTTACGAGATTCAGGTGCTCGATTCTTACAACAATCCGACCTATCCGGATGGTCAATGTGGTGGACTCTACGGGCAAAGCCCTCCTCTCGTGAACGCCAGCAAGGCTCCGGGGCAGTGGCAGTCTTATGATATTATTTTCGAATCCCCCCGATGGGATAAGGAATCGAAAATCATGAAGAAGGCGAACGTGACTGTGATTCACAACGGTGTGCTACTGCATCATAAACGGGAGTTTGCAGGGACGACGCCTCACCGCGCGAATGGGAGTTACAACCGGCCGCATCCTGCTGAAATGTATATCGAACTCCAAGATCACAACAACCCGATGCGTTTTCGCAATATCTGGTTAAGGTCGATCGGAGATTATGATAAAGGCGACAAGCCTTAATCAGCTAACCGAGGGCATCAATCCTCGGATTGTTCCTCAGAATCCCTCTTTCCTCCGAGGTTCATCCTTCGGAGGATTCGGCCTTTGGATTTGCCATCCAGTTGCTCGCGGATCGATTGGGTGCGATTGATCACGAATCTTTTGATTTGGTGCACCGGGCTCTTAGGTCCTTCCATCCCTCCGTCGCGTGGTCCTGCGACCCAATTCGTGCTCACGGCTTGGTCAAATCGTTTCAGGCGGAAATCGGATTCTGCTGCGACGGCCGGCCTGATGAGTGACGCGAGATGATCAATTCTCGGGAAAAGGTAGTCGGGGTTAAAATAATTGGTGAGTGCGGTTTCAAGGCGGCTTCGATAAATGGTTCGGAAAGCTTCGACTTTTAACACCCGCGTGAGGAATCGGTTATCATAGCTGCTAGGTTCCCAGAAGCTGGCTTTTTCCCGTGAGTCCGCAGTCCCCACGTAGGGAAACTCTCCCCACGCATGGTCTTGGTCCCATGAAATAAAACCAAATTTGTTGGAGTCAGGGTGGAGGTAGATGTAGTAGTTCTGGCCGTTTGCCAAAAAGCCATCATAACTCGACAGGAGGACGTGGCCTGCAAGAAAGCCGGCGAATTCATCGAGATCCAAGAAATCAGGAAGTCGTCGAGCAAACTCGTTGTCGTCGGCATGGGTCAAGAGTTTCGAGAACTGTACCACGCGGTCGAGTTGCTCCGGAGTGGCTTTGGTTTTTAGATCGTAAATTTCTTCATAAGATTTCCATTTATCACCTAAATCTTTGAAGAGATGAGGTGTGACAGGTTTGAAGATCGGAGTGGTTTTATTTTTAAATCGGTTGGCTGCGAAATCAGCGTCGATATTTTCCATCAACACGTAAAGACCGAGAGCTTGGTTGGTTAATGTTCCGGGGGCATGGACGGTCAGGTAGGCGTATGCGGTGCGTGGGCCGGGCACGCCGAGGTCACGGAATAATTGTTCCCCCAACGAGTCGTGGAGGTATGAGTTGTCCGCGATTGTGTTCAGGAAATTGAGGGTATGCACCCCACCTAGGGTTTGGCCCTTCTTGTATTTATCGAGGTCAACCTTGAAGGATTGCTTGTTGGCGAAGAGGGAATTTACATACGTCCCATTCCCTCGGAATCGGGCGGCGACATCAGGGAAGTTTTGTCCCGCGAACTCCAGATTACCCTTTGCCCAGTTAAAGTCGTATCCGAGGACTCCTGCAAGGCCACTCCGTTTGGCTTTTGGATTTCGCAAAACAATGGACCCATCGGATTGCTGAATTTTTCGAATACGTGGAACTGTCGAGGGTTTGATATCTTTCCAAGCACTCGAAGTGAAGGTGAGATTGGCAGACCAAATGTTGGTGAGAGTAAAAAGAGAGGAAGAGTTCTCAGGTAGAGATGTGGGCTCGGCGGAGGTTCCAACCCAAGGCCGTGCAGGTACAAGGACTTCGGGCATTTCCTTGGCTAAACTGCGGTTGCTGTTCTGAATGAACCAATGTGTGAGAAACCCGTGGGTGGCGAGCCAAAAAAAAGTTAAGCCGAGAATGACTACAACGACGATCACGGCTCCGATGGTGTTCATCGCCGCGATCCAAAGTTGGCGGAGCCCGAGCAATCGCCAAGATCGCAAGGTTTTCTGGAACAGGGGAGATCGCTGAGGTTTAGGAGGTAAAACCGTCTGGAGGTGGGAGTTGAGTTGGTCGAGGAGTTCGGGTGAGAACGGGACTGTTAGGGATTGGAGAATGGCGCTAGGGGTTTCAGCGACTCCCGTTCTAATGAGGAGTTTTTGGATCTTGGCGAGTGCTATCTTGGCACGTTTCGACACGGCAGCTTCTTTCACGCGCAACGCGGAACCCAAGGCGGGAAGGGAAAACTGGCAGATTAACAGGAGGATGATCGGTTCGGCGAGTTTGGCTGGCAGTCGAAAGATATACTTGATGAGGATCATGCGAGCCATGAGCGCAGGACTGAGCAGTGCTTTGGCTCGACCGGGAGCGCGTTGTTCTCGTTGGACTGCGAAACAAACTGTCCGAAGCAGCCAAGCGGCGATGGTAGTTTTTTTTGGTATGCGCTTCCATCGGTCAGCCAATAATTCGAAAGCTACCCAGACGATTCGTTCGTGCGCTGCAGGCTCGTTGGGAAGAAGGGCTGATGCGACCCCAAAGACTAACGGGGAGTAGTGTTGGACGATGAGGTGACCAGTTTTTTGGTTTGGGGCAAGCTCTGGGTTTTTCTTGATATCCCCGAACGTGATCGGGATTTGTTGCGGGTTCAGTTCGGTTATCATGGAAATGCAGGACGGGACTTGATACTCCAAGCCAAGGGTTATGGCAATTCCACCGGAGCCGCCCGCCACATTTCGGTGACCGCCCACATGTTGACAGGCTTTATCGAACCTCCATAGGGCAGCAGGCGAACGCTGCCATCGATGAAGGCGAAATTGGACCCACCCGATTTGCCTCCATTGCTGTTACCATGCATGTTTTGAGCGACCTCGTGCCGGTCGTTTCCTGCGTCCTGACCAAAATCCATGTGCATGTGGAATGAGCCGATCCTTTTCTCCCCGAACAGGATGGTGTCCGAAGGTAATCGGACATCGCTGAATTTCATCCCGTGGGGGTGTGACCAGCGCATCATCTTAGTGTAATCGACGGGAGAGAGGTATTTTTCCCAGTAGTCATTCCATCCGTTGATGAGGTAGCTGCGGGATTCGAGCATTCGGTCTGCGGGACACTTGAGGATGTTGGCGTTGATGTAATAGGATTTTAGCGCAGTGGGCCAAGCATTGGTAACACGTCTGCGGGGAGGGAGTTCGTCATCATAATCGCTGGCATAAACGGCGGCAGAAAGCCCCAGTTGCCGCGCGCTGTTGAGGCATTTGATCCGTTGGGCTTTTTGCTTGGCTCGGACGATGGAGGGCATCAGCAAACTGGCGAGGATCCCGATAATCCCAATGACAACCAAGAGTTCGATGAGGGTGAACCCACGTTGTTTTCGTAATCTGAATTTCATAAACTCTGGGGATCTCACCCAGCAACCAAGCTACCACATGCCAGACCTCTTGACAAACTGTATGACTTGGATCGGGTTCCGTTTGTTACAAAAATCTTCTCAGTGGGAGCGAATTGATCCATGCTGCGGCTCAAGAATTTCATGGCAAATCTATACTTGGGTGTCGAAATCGGTGGAACGAAACTGCAACTCGTCCTTGGCTTGGCGAGCGGGGAAATCGTGGAACGAACCCGGTTGTCGGTGGATTCTCTTCGTGGAGGTTCAGGCATTAGGGATCAGATCAAGGAAGCGTTGCCCGGGTTGATTCGAGGGCGTCCAATCGTTGCGGGGGGTGTGGGGTTTGGTGGGCCGGTGGATTGTAAGACGGGAGTGATCGAGTGTTCCCACCAGATCGAGGGATGGTCTGGATTTGCCCTTGGCCCTTGGTTGGAGGCCCAGATCAATGCGCCGGTCGGAGTCGAAAATGACGCCAATACAGCCGCATTCGGGGAAGCGTTGGTTGGGGCTGGTCGAGGGCTGAATCCCGTTTTTTATGTCACGCTGGGGAGTGGTGTCGGGGGTGGGCTTGTGGTGGATGGGAAAGTTTATCATGGACGGTCCCCGGGCGAAGCAGAGTTCGGCCATCTTCGATTGGATCGCAATGGGGTGATCATCGAATCGCGATGCTCGGGTTGGGCGGTGGATCGTCGGATTCGGACGGCGATTATGGGGGAGCCCGAAGGGGTCTTGGCTCGATTGGCGGCAGGGCGTGATCGGGGTGAAGCGCGGTTTTTACGTCCCGCCTTGGATCAAGGGGACCTGCTTGCGCGACGATTGTTATCGGAAGTGGCCGAGGACTTGGCACTGGGTCTTTCGCATGTGGTTCACTTGTGTCATCCGAGCGTGGTTGTGCTTGGAGGAGGCCTTTCGTTGATCGGGGAACCACTTCGGTTGGCGGTGGCAACTGAGTTACCTCGTTTTGTCATGCATGCATTTGCACTCGGGCCTCGGATTGAGTTGGCGGGACTCGGCGAGGACGCGGTGCCTGTCGGAGCGTTGTTGTTGGCGGAGAAATTGGGATTCGGGAGATGAGTTTGTCAGTTTCCAAGGCTTGAAAACTCTGCGATGCTGAGGGTTATGGAGACTTGGATTGGACAGTATATTAATGCACAAAAAGCGGCTTTGGACTCGATCCCAACGGCGAAGGTAGCGGCGTTGATCGAACAATTGCGGATTGCTTATCAGGGGGATCGACAGATTTTTGTTTTTGGCAATGGTGGCAGTGCGGCGAATGCATCCCATTTTGCGACGGATCTCGGCAAAGGATCTTCTGACAAATTGCCTCGCCGATTTCGGGTTCTTTCTCTGAATGATAACGTCAGTTGGATGACTGCTTTGGGGAATGATTACGCTTACGATCAAGTTTTTGTGAGGCAGATTCAGAATTATGCCCGTCCGGGGGACCTTTTGTTGACCATGAGTGTCAGCGGCAATTCACCGAATTTGGTTAAGGCGGTCGAGTGGGGGAATGAACATCAGCTCGAGACGGTCGCGTTGGTGGGAGCTAAGCGTGGGCGGTTGGCGGAGTTGGCGAAGCATGTTGTGGTTGTGGAGTCAGAGCATTATGGGCGTGTTGAGGACGCTCATATGGGGATTTGCCACATGCTTTGCTACGCGTTTATGGAGAAGCCAGAGATTGCGCAGGCTTGAGCGGACCCTGTTGGGTCGATGCTAGGGCGATGGTATGAACGCACGAGAGCAGATCCGGCAGAAATTAGGTCAGGTGCCGCACAAGCCGGGGATCTACCTGATGAAGGATCGCTTCGGGACGGTGATTTACATCGGCAAGGCGAGGGATCTTCGTAAACGAGTTTCTTCCTATTTCCAGCCGTCTCGGCGTCAAGGGTGGGATCTAAAATTCAACGCATTAGTAGATGCGATCCATGATCTCGACATTCACGTTGTCCGCAACGAGCCGGAGTCGTTGCTGTTGGAGAGTAAGCTGATCAAGGAGTTCCAGCCCAAGTTCAATATCGATCTGCGGGATGACAAAAACTTTCTTCTACTCAAAATCAATCTTAACGATCCAATTCCGAGGTTCACATTGACTCGGCTACGAACGGAGGATGGCGCGCTGTATTTTGGTCCGTTCGTCCATTCGTCTGCGCTTCGCAGCACGTTGGCGATGGCGCGGAAGAAGTTTTTTCTTCGAGGTTGTCGAGCCCACACGCCCGGGGAGCAGGATTATAAGCATTGTCTTTATGGAAATCTGAAACATTGCACAGCGCCTTGCATTGGGAATGTGACGCAGGCGGATTATTTGCAACAAGTCAGAGCAGCCGTGGAGTTCATGGAGGGTCAGACCGGGGAGTTGGAGCGACAGTTGGAGGTCGAAATGAAGAAAGCCGCGACTGCGCTCCTCTTTGAAAAAGCTGCCCAGATGCGTGATGCGATTGAGGATCTCCGTCGCACACGACAAACCACAAACAAATTCAAACGGATCCCTTACAGCCTCCCATTGTCCATGAATCCGGAGCGGGATTTACAGGAATTGGCGGACGCGTTGAACCTGAGTCAACCACCCGAACGGATCGAGGGGTTCGACATTTCAAATATTGGGGGGACTTTTATTGTTGCGTCGCTCGTGAGTTTTCGACGAGGCCGACCCGACCGGGCAAATTATCGACGCTTCAAAATGAAGAGCGTCACGGGTCAGGATGATTTTGCCAGCATGGCCGAAACGGTACGGCGACGGTATACGCGACTGCTCCGAGAGCAAACAGTGGATCCATCCTTGGTGGAGCAGGAGGAAGCTAAAACTGGAGTGAAATTGCCCGACCTCATCTTGATTGACGGAGGCAAAGGTCAGTTGAGTGCTGCGCACGGAGAACTCAAGGCTTTAGGGCTTGGCCATATTCCGATTATCGGTCTCGCGAAAGAGAACGAGGAGATTCATCGACCTTGCGTCGTGGAACCTCTGGTTCTCAGTCATAGCAGTGGAGCACTCAAGTTACTGCAACGTGTGAGGGATGAATCTCACCGGTTCGCCAATACGTTCAATGCACAACTGAGACTGCGGAAAATTTCTGAAAGTATTTTGGATGATTTCCCCGGGATTGGTGCCCAGCGCAAAGCCGCGTTGCTCAAGAAGTTTGGCTCCATCCAACGACTCCGGATGGCGACCGTAGAACAGATCCAGGAAATCCCGGGTTTCGGAGGGAAGAGTGCTCTGGATTTGAAAGTTTTCTTGAACGCGCGGTCGCCGTTACCTCCGTAACTCTTTAGGATGGGATCAAACCGATTCGTTCACTTGCCAAAGGCTGGAGCTGATGGGTAATGTGTTGGCGAATCCGAATCGAACGCTGCTCATGAAAACTACAGTACGCCTGCAACTCTCGGTAATGATGTTTCTCCAGTATTTTATCTGGGGCTCTTGGTTTGTCACACTGGGAACATTTCTTACAAATACATTAAAATTCGATGGGGCTCAGGTCGGCCTTGCCTACAGCACGACCAATCTTGCCGCGATGATTGCTCCTTTGTTCGTGGGGATGATCGCGGATCGTTTTTTTTCTTCTGAAAAAGTATTGGCCACATTGCATTTGATGGGTGCCGTGTTTCTCTACCTTGCCTCAACGCAGCAAACATGGGGTCTATTTTTTGGTGCGATCATGGCTCACACGCTCTGTTATATGCCGACCATGGCGTTGACGAATTCGATCGCTTTCGGCCAGATGAAAGATGCGGGTAAAGAGTTTCCTGGAATTCGGGTTCTTGGAACCATTGGATGGATCGCGGCCGGTGTTTTAATTGGTAAGCTTCATCAGGAAGCAAGTTCCGTCCCCATGTTGGTAGGGGCCGGTGCCTCGTTAGCATTGGCACTCTTTTCGCTTACGCTTCCACATACACCACCGAAAAGCAAAGGTCAGCGGGTCAGCTTGGGTGATGTCATCGGTCTGCCGGCCTTGCGGCTGTTCAAAGATCCATCATTCTCCATGTTTGCACTCGGTTCTTTCTTGGTCTGCATTCCGTTGGCGTTTTATTATAATTTCACCAACCTCTACCTGACTGAGGTCAATATTTCTGAGCCTGCCTACAAGATGACTTTTGGTCAGATGTCAGAAATCTTTTTTATGTTGGTGATGCCATTTTTCTTCACCCGGCTTGGGGTGAAAAAGATGTTGCTCGTTGGGATCGCGGCATGGGCGGCGCGTTATTTCTTATTCGCCTACGGCAATGGCGGCGCGCTCGCGTGGATGCTGATCATGGGGGTTGTTCTCCACGGTATTTGTTACGACTTTTTCTTTGTCACGGGTCAGATCTATGTGGATCGACAGGCTAGTCCAGAGATCCGGAGCGCGGCTCAAGGGTTGGTCGCCTTCCTGACGTATGGTGCGGGGATGTATGTGGGCTCTTTGATTTCGGGGGTAGTGCTTAAAAAATACACCGCGATCCCGCCTGCCGTGGGTCATCAATGGCAAACGATTTGGATTATCCCTGCGATTGGTGCCGTGGCGATCCTGCTTCTGTTCGCAGCAACGTTTCATGAGAAAAAGGCCGTTGCAGCTAAGTCTCTCTGATAAGTTGAGAACAACCAGAGCCGGGAGGAAATAATGAATCGTCGTAAGTTTCTTCAACAAGCGGCCTTCGCCGCCGTGGCGGGTGCTGGGGTTTCGGGTTGTAAGCGGCTCGCGGCTATCCCACAAGCTCCGCCCGGGCAGCCACTGTTCAAGATATCACTGGCCGAGTGGTCGCTGCACCGAACGCTCCAAAAGAAGCAGATGGATCATCTGGACTTCCCCAAGGTCGCCAAGCTGGATTACGGCATCGACGCGATCGAGTTGGTGAACCAGTTCTTCAAAGATAAAGCGCGAGATAAGGCTTATCTGACAGAATTCAAGAATCGTTCTCATGACCTTGGGGTCACCGTTTTACTCATCATGATTGATGGAATGGGACAGCTCGGGGATCCGGATGCGACCCAGAGAGACCGTGCTGTGGAAAACCATTTCCAGTGGGTTGAAGCCGCAGGGTTTTTGGGCTGCCACTCCATCCGCGTGAATGCAGAGACTGGCAATGTAGGCACGTTTGAAGAGCAACAGAACCGTGCGGCCGATGGGTTGAGAAAACTGGCTCTTGTGGCTCGCGATCACCATCTTAATGTGATCGTGGAGAACCACGGGCATCTTTCGTCCAATGGCAAATGGCTTTCGGGTGTGATGCGTCAGGTCAACCTGCCGAACTGTGGAACACTGCCGGATTTCGGGAATTTTTATGATTACGACCGTTATCAGGGTGTTGCGGAGATGATGCCGTTCGCCAAAGCAGTCTCTGCGAAGACGCATGACTTCGATAAACGGGGCGAGGATACTCTCGTCGATTACCATCGAATGCTGCGGATCGTCCTGAACGCGGGATACCACGGGTATTTGGGCATCGAATATGAAGGCGAAAATATCGCTGAAGCCGAGGGCATCCGCCTCTCCAAGACATTGCTCGAACGTGTAAGAGCCGATTTCCAAAGCATCGGCTAATCCCTGAACACGAGAGGGAGCAGGGAATCCGTAGGCTCCGCTATTCCGGCATGGGAGCCGCTTTTTTCCTGCGTGCCATGAGTTCCTTCCACGTCGTGAGGACGATCCCCCGATCTTGGATGAGTTTCTTCACGGCAGGATCAGTGAGTGCGTTGAGGTCTGCTAAGCGGGATTCGCTAGAACTCGTGATGACCGGAAAATCCTCCGTAGGTCGAGAAGCGTGGAACAGGATCTCGGTTACTCCGGGTTTCAACTCCGCCAGCAGCGTCAGGAGACGGCTGGTTTTTTCTGCAGGTTTCCATGAATAGGTGCCCGTGTGTAGATCGTCGAGAACAGGCAGGCCAGCGTTCCAAATTTTGGGGATCAGTTTCCCGACCTGATCAAGAGCACCGGGGTTTTCAACGCGGGTATGCGTCCCGTGTCCGCCGATCGCAAGAATTGGGATTTGTTTTTCGATCCCCACCTTGGCAAACCGTTCAAAAAAATCAGGACGAGCAAACAGCGTTCCCATGTGAGAATCGATGTGAGTGATGGGCAAACCAATGGTTTCGGCTCGGTCGATTTGAGCGCGAATCTCGCGTTCGATTTCGTCCGGGGAACCTTTTGTG
>SXQI01000049.1 GCA_005793025.1 Verrucomicrobiales bacterium | reverse complement strand
CGCTCCACCAATCGCTTTGGAGAATTGGGTTCAGCAAAAATAACCTTTGTTTTCTCCTGCCGCATTCGCCGCATCAGTTCACCGAGGTAACGGGGAGCAGGGGAGATATCAGGGGTAGTTTCCAAAACTCCAACGACTTTTAGCTGATAAGCTCTTGCGAAGTAAGCGAAAGCATCGTGCAACGTAACGAATCCTCGGTTTGTTAAAGGGGCAAGACTGATTCGAAGCTCATTATCCAAACGTTGCAAGCTCTGAACAAACGCAGTCGCGTTGCTTGCGTAGATATTTGCATGGTCTGGATCCGCCTTTTGAAATGCGCGGAGGACGTTTGTAGTTGAGTGCATCATTAGGTTAGGATCAAGCCAAAGGTGAGGGTTTGCTTCCTCGTGGTGATGATCCTTAGCGGTGTCTTGAGGATCGCCTAAATGCACCGAATCTCGAATCAACCGATGTTCCAAACCGTCGCTGAGGTTGATTTGAAGAATGGACGGATTCGATTTAATCGCGCGCTGAAGCCAATGTTCCAGCCCAAGACCGTTCTGAACGATGACATTGGCAGTTTGGATTTTTTTTAAATCGCCCGCAGTCAATTGGTAATCGTGTGGTCCAGAACCGGCCTCAAGTAGGTTTTCAACGACGCCTCGATCTCCTGCAACCGCACTGGCAACGGCATAGGCTGGAAAAAAAGTGGTGATTACTCGCAACTTTTCAAGAGGTCTCCCTAGGGAGGTGTAAACGAAGAAGCATTGAAGGAAAACAAAAGCGACTAACCTAGGGAAAAAAAGACCTAGGTTCGCAAGGGCCCTAAATTCTGATAAACACATGTCGTTCAAAGCAGACTACAGGGCGCTTAACGGTGTTGCAAATCATTTGCAAAATAGAAACTGGCAAAAAAAAGCCACCTGAAGTTCAGGTGGCTTTGCAAAGATAAATGATAAAAATGACTACTTCATCAACAACATTTGGCGAGCCCGTTTAATTGCACGGTTCAAAGCACGTTGATAATGAGCTGGGAGCCCAGTGTATTTGCGGGGTAAAATTCGGCCGGCATCTGTTACGAATGTGCGCAGAAGGTTTACATTCTTATAATCCAAAGCATCCACTGTGAAGTCGATTTTTGGCTTGGGGCGATAGGTCCGGGTCTCGGTACGAGTCCCGCTTCGATCGCCTTTTTTCTCTGTATGAGTTTTACGAGGCATAAATTTACTTAATTTCGCGGTGCAGGGTGTGGCGCCGGAGGAAAGGGTTGAATTTCATTTTCTCCACCTTTTCGGTTTGGAGTTTTTTGTTTCGTGTGGTGAGGTAGCGAGATGGGGGCTTACCCTCCTTCCGGGCTTCACTGCACTCTAATGTGACGACTTCTCTTGGCATCAACTAATCTTTCTCTTTTGCTGGTTTATCCTCTGACTCTTCATCTTCCTCCACTTCGGGAACCGCAGCACTATCTACGCTGCCAAGTTGTCCGAGCCGACGCTGACGCAATGCTCCTTCTTTTTCAAGTTGCGCCTGGGCTTCCACTGTGAACCGAGTCCACGGGATGGCGTCTAGGCGTGCGCGGGGAATGTTTTTACCGCTGATCTCACAGACACCGTAAGTGTCTCTTTCAATCCGCTTCAGTGCTTCTTCAATTTCGTAAATGGCATCCTGATCGGACGATAGTAAGCTCAACGCAAAATCTCTATCAAAATTGTCGGTTCCAGAGTCAGCCATATGTAAGCTGTAGCTGGACATCTCCTCAGCGGATTCTTTGGCTAACCCGCTCATCTGGCTCAGCAATCGTTCACGCAACTGTAAGAGGTTTCGGTAGTATTTCACCCATTCCTCCTTGATCTCGGCGGTGCTGGTGAATTCCCTAGGCTCTTCTTTGATGGAATGGCCTAGAATTGATGCGGACGTCGCTTTACCTAGCGGTTTATGCTTTACCGCTACTGGCTTCTGAATCTTTTTCACTATGGTTTTCTTACGTATCACGATACTTATCAGATTCCTAATCCGGGCCGCCGCCTGTCTCTGAAACCATTCCCATTACCGATTACGAGCGCGAGAACATAGCAAAGTGAGCTAGAATTGCCACCTTAATTTTGGAGATTTTTCTTAATACTGATTTTTATGATGCTTTTCCTAGTAAACGGTTTGGGTGAATTGACATTCGCATTCGCCTGTTTATCGTCTCAAACATCATGGAAAATGTTGTGATCATTGGAACCGGTTGCGCCGGACTGACTGCGGCGTTGTATACAGCCCGAGCGAATCTTCAGCCTCTAGTTCTCACTGGGTTAATGCCAGGAGGACTGTTGACGACGACAAGTATTGTGGAGAACTTTCCGGGGTTTCCCGAAGGAATCGACGGCTACGAGCTTATGACTCGAATGCAAAAGCAAGCGGAACGATTTGGGACCCGTGTCAAATTTGAATCCTTGGATTCGATCGACTTATCGAAACGTCCTTTTGTTCTCACCGTAGACGGAGAGCAAGTGCTGACCAAGACAGTCATTATCTCGAGCGGTGCTGGCCACAGACATTTAGGGTTGGAGAACGAACGACTTTTAGAGAAAAAGGGCGTCACCTTTTGTGCAACCTGCGATGGAGCATTACCGATGTTTCGTAACCAACCGGTAGTGGTTGTAGGAGGAGGAGATTCAGCTTGCGAGGAAGCACTCTACCTGACTCGCTTTGCTTCGGTGGTTTACCTCGTACATCGCCGAAGTTCCCTACGAGCTTCGCGAATCATGGCGGAACGAACTCTCTCCAATACTAAAATCAAGCCGATCTGGAACACCACCGTGGTTGATATCTTGGATATTAAACAGGATCGGGTGACCGGGGTTCAATTGAAGGATCTTTCGACCGGTGTGGAGACAGAACTGGGGTGCGCTGGTGTCTTTGTTGCCATCGGGCACGTCCCAAACACTCAAGTATTCCAAGGCCAGATCGAACTGGATGAGAATGGTTACGTGGTGCGAAAGAACGGTACTGAAACTAGCGTCAAAGGGGTGTTTGTGGCTGGAGATTGTTCAGATCCTGTTTATCGCCAAGCGATCACCGCAGCTGGGATGGGGTGTGCAGCCGCTATTGATTGTGAACGGTTTTTGGCGGCTGACACCCACTGAGGATTTCAATCAAATGGAATCCTCAGTTGAACCAATGGCACTGGCGCGGGAACTTGCAAACGGGGTCATTGTCAGGCTTTTGGACGTAAGGCAACCCGAAGAATTCGCGCTAGCGGCCCTGCCTAATGCTCGACTCATTCCTTTGGATCGGTTGGATAATTGTATTGATGAATTACTCGATTGGCAGGAGGAGAACGTCGTTGTTTACTGCCATCATGGGATTCGTAGCCTTCACGCCACTCGTTGGCTACAACAACAGGGTTTCAGCACCGTTCGAAATCTCGTAGGGGGGATCGACGCGTGGTCGATCGAGGTTGATCCTGCGATTTCAAGGTATCACTGAAGCAAAGGTGGGTGTTTCAGTCATTGAACTGTTGAGACAAGCTCCACAACGATCAATGATTATTGGAACAAATCATCTTTTTTCTCCTTGCGCGATTGTTTATTGGGGATTACCAAGGTTCTCGAGTCCGTTACATTAAACAACCAATATTAAATACAATATGGCCAAAGCCCTCACAAAATCCCAGATCGTTTCCAAGCTCGCTGAAAAATTCGATCTCCCGAAAAAGACAAGTGCCGCTGTACTCGAGTTCATCGCTCAACTCGCTTGCGAACAGGCGAAGAACACTTTCACCCTTCCTGGACTAGGTAAGCTCGTTCTCCAGAACCGAAAAGCACGTATGGGTCGCAATCCTGCGACCGGTGCGACAATTAAAATTCCAGCAAAGAAGGTTGTGAAATTCCGTGTGGCCAAGGCCGCCAAGGACGCGATCCTCGGAACTAAGTAATTTGTTTTTTCACAACAGGCATCTCGTAAGGGGTGCCTGTTTTTTATTGCATTCATGACATGAAAATCGCCGTTGTGGGTTGCGGTGCTGTCGGCAGTTATTATGGCGCACTCCTGTCTCGCGCAGGTGAAGAAGTGCATTTTCTTCTTCGGACCGGCTACGAGGTGGTTAGCAAACAAGGGGTTGAAATCGTTAGTGGGGATAGGAGTTTCGCTGTGAATCCACACTGTGCTCGTAATCCAGATCAGATTGGTTGGTGCGACTTGGTTCTCATCGCTTTGAAAACCACAGCCAATCGAGAATTCGGCAGATTGATTTCTCCTTTAGTCGGACCACATACCGCTTTGTTGACATTACAAAACGGTCTAGGGAATGAGGAACAATTAGCCGAACTGTTCGGTTCTGAAAGGGTTTTGGGTGGTCTTTGCTTCGTATGTTTGGAGCGGATCGAAGCTGGAAAGATTCTGCATACAGCCCACGGGAATATTTATTTGGGGGAGTATCAACGCCCGCCCTCTGCCAGAACTCGTCGTGTTGCAGACTGTTTTCGACGGGCCGGGGTTTCTATCACCATTGCAGATCGACTAGATTTTGCTCGCTGGGAAAAACTGGTCTGGAATATTCCGTTCAACGGACTGAGCGTTGCCTCGGCTGCAGGCTGGGGCTCCCTAATCGCCGGAGCTTGGGATCGAGGCCAACGATTCGATTGTCTTTCCACCAAACAATTGTTGGATGATACGCGTTGGACTGAAGCCGTCCGAGAATTGACGCGGGAGGTGATCGCCATCGCAAACGGTTTAGGTTTGGAATTGGATCTCAATCTTGTCGATGCTCAAATCGCGAGGAGTCGTGAGATGGGCAGTTACCGACCTTCGACGCTGATCGATTTTGAATTAGGTCGCGAACTAGAACTCACTAGCCTTTTTGAATCACCTTTGCTGGAAGGTCGACAGTTAGGAATTCCGACGCCGTGGTTGGAACGGTTATGCGGAGTGCTCCGGGATCTCACCGATCAGGACAAGGTTAATGTAGGACAAACAATATCCTGAGACGCCACCACTGGAGTCAGATGGGTGGCTCCCATTCGTCTCAGCCTGTTGTTGATAGCTCCCAGAGCAATTTCTGGCCGGTTGCAATCACGACTCAGGTGACCGAGGTAGAGATGGGTGAGCTCCGGAGTGAGAATTTCCTCCAATACGTCCGATGCTGCTTCATTTGACAGATGGCCGTGTCGGCTCAGGATTCGTTGCTTCAAACTCCACGGTCGTCGGGTATCTTCTTGGAGCATTTTAAGATCGTGGTTGGTTTCCAAAACTAGAACGTTCGAAGCTCTGACTCTCTCCACAACTAGTTTGGTGGCATGGCCTAGGTCGGTCAAAAATCCGATCTGAACACCATTGGCCCGAAATGAGTATCCTACTGGATCTTGTGCATCATGAGGAACTGAGAATGTTTCTACATACACAGAACCAATCTGAAATGAGTCTCCGGTGGTATAGACTCGGGCATCCATCTTTATTTCCAGCTGACTCTCGATGGCTTCACGAGTTTGCCGGTTACAATAAACTGGCAAACGGAGTCTCCCTGCGAGTGCCGTTAAACCTTGAATGTGATCTGAATGTTCGTGGGTGATCAATATTCCCGTCAACGATTCAGGAACACGATTGATCGTTGTCAAGCGGTTACGAATTTGGCGACCACTGAACCCTGCATCGATCAATAAGCGGGTGCCTTCATGCTCTAGATAGGCGCAGTTGCCGGCGGAACCGCTTCCAAGAATTGTGAACTGGACTGACACGGTTTCCACAGTAGGTAGCAAGGCGGAGGCGAGCAAATGTTTTCCATAATTCTACTAACGAACACCGTTTGAAGTTCATTTTGAAGTTGGCAGGCCGACGAGTATTCCTCAGAGTTCGCCGCCATGGCGCATATTCATGAAGCGATTGATTTTACGGTGGCGGTTTTTGTAGTACATGAGAATAAAGTTTTAATGATTCTGCACAAGAAACTCGAGAAATGGTTGCCGTTGGGTGGGCACATTGAGTTGGATGAGGATCCGGAAATCGCAGCAATTCGAGAGGCTCGTGAGGAATCGGGATTAGAGATTGAGTTGGTGGGAGAACGGCCACCAACGACCGAGCTAGGAACTCGTGCGTTAATTGCGCCAAGATTCTTGGATATCCATCGAATTAATCCTACTCACGAACATATCGGAATGATTTATTTTGCTCGTGTCATTGGCGGGCGAACCACATTGGCTGCTGAGGAACATCATGATATCCGATGGTGTGATGCGGATGAATTGGTCGCACTGAAACCTTCATTGACGGGAGCGGTTCTCTGGTATGGACGGAAGGCCTTGGAGGAACTAGGAACCAGCGTCCACCCCATGGCACTTTAAGCCTCTTCTCAAATTCTCCTAAGTCATGATCAATTTAAGACAGTTTAAGTTTTGGGTTTTCACTCTGGAAGGTCTCAATGCCTTGGCATCGGCTTATTTTTTTAATTACGTTTTCTTCTTCCTCAAGGAGCACCACGGATTTGGTCCCTATGACAACTTAAGGTTTGGCGCTTTAAATGGTGTGCTCTTCGTTTTTTCATCCCTTTACGGTGGCAGATTTGCGCAAAGGTTTGGTTACTTTGCCGCCCTGAGGTTGGGGTTTGCTCTGATGATTGGAGCCCTCGCATTTGGATGTTTTGCAACAACAGTTCTTGGGCTCTGTGTCACGTTATCAGTCTGGACCTTCGGCATGTGTTTTACGTGGCCTGCGTTGGAAGGAATGACCTGTGAGAAAGAGAATCACGCATCGTTGCCGAGGATGCTCGCCGTTTACAACATCGTCTGGGCTGGGGGAGGTGCTGTTGCTTATTTTAGCGGCGGATGGATGCAGTCGTTCCTTGGATCAAGATCAATCTTTTGGCTCCCCGTCATTTTGCACGGGGTTCAGTTATTGATCGTGGCGGGGATCAGCCGTCGTTTAAAGGATGGGGTTGCGTCCCTCGAATCTCTTCCCAACGACACCGCCAGTCATATCCAGGAAGCAAGTCCGGTCGTAACTAAGCGATTCCAAACCCTTGCATGGGTTGCAAATCCGTTCTCCTACATCGCACAAAGTGCCATCGTGCCTTTAATTCCGGAACTGGCTCAACGGCTACAACTATCCGCAACTTGGGCTGGAATTTTTTGTTCCATCTGGCTTTTTTCACGTCTTCTTTCCTTCGTGATCTTGGGCCTCTGGACAGGCTGGCATTATCGTTTCGAGTGGTTGATAAGTTGTTACATGCTTTTAGGCGCTGCTTTTTGTGGAATTCTTCTCATTACAAACCTTTGGTGGCTAGCATTGCTTCAGGTTGTTTTCGGATTGTGCGTGGGTCTCGTCTATTACTCATCGCTCTATTACTCAATGAACGCTTCAGAAACTTTGAGTGAACATGGAGGCATTCACGAAGCAGCGTTGGGGTTGGGGCTTTTCGCGGGTCCAGCGATTGGAGCTTCTGCGTTGTGGCTTGTGCCAGGTCAACCCCACGGAGCTGTTTACGCGGTTGCTGCTACCTTGGTTTGCGGAGGGGTAGCTTTGCTTAAATTGAAGCCAAAAAACAATGCCGTTTGAGAAAACCATAGTGCTTTCCCGTTTTTATCCGAGCTCAATGCTTGGCAAATACTAGTTGCCAAAGAAAGCCATTCGCATTCAACCTGTAACTCAGTTGAAAGTGTCTTATGTCGTTGCTTGAAAATAAAATCGGGATTGTTTTTGGGGTTGCAAACAAACGTTCCATCGCGTGGGCAATAGCTCAGGCTTGGAAAAAAGCTGGAGCAACTTTGGCCTTCACCTATCAAGGGGATCGCCTAAAGGAAAACGTCGAGGAACTCGCAGGCACCTTCGGTCCTGACACATTGATCCTTCCGTGTGATGTGACGAAGGATGACGATATTAATCGGGTGTTCACAGAGGTTGGTGCAAAATTTGGTCGATTGGATCTCGCTCTTCATTCAGTCGCTTTTGCTCCGAAAGACGCGCTCGAAGGTGAGTTCGTTAATACTTCACGAGAAGCCTTTCGTGTGGCGCACGACGTGAGTGCTTACTCCCTGGTTGCGATTGCTCGCGCCGCCGCACCCCTTATGACGCAAGGTGGTTCCATTGTAGCGATGACCTATTACGGGGCTGAGAAGGTTGTCCCTCATTACAATGTTATGGGCGTTGCCAAAGCCGCTCTGGAGGCTTCCACTCGTTATTTAGCCTATGATTTAGGTCCAAAGCGAATCAGGGTTAATTGTATTTCTGCAGGACCGGTGAATACCTTAGCTGCCCGCGGGATTTCAGGTTTCTCGGAGATGCTAAAACACTACGAGGCCCATGCGCCGCTTAAGCGAAATGTCCTGCCTGAAGAACTAGGTGCTACGGGCACATTTTTAGCCTCCGACGGAGCAGCAGCGATCACTGGCCAAGTGATTTATGTTGATGGGGGTTACCAAATCATGGGGATGTAAAGTCTAAGTGTTGACTGATCGGAATGGGAGATTTTGGCTGGCAAACTTGCCAAACTTGAGTCCGGAAGTTAGCATCCAATAAGTATGGAACAGCAGCAGCAATACATTCCAATTCTTTTGTTAGGGGCCGTCGCGGTGGCGTTTGCCGTGGGGAATTTGATCCTCTCGGCTATCGCGGGAAAGCGTTCAAAACGCACCGCAGTCAAGGACATGGCTTATGAGTGTGGAATGTTGCCGATCGGTGATGGGCAGAGCCGCCTTTCTGTTAAATTCTACTTGGTTGCGATGCTCTTTATCCTTTTCGATATCGAGGTGATTTTCATGTATCCTTGGGCAGTGGTCTATCGCGATTTACTGAAGACTGATGCGAACCTGATTTTCGGTGCGATGGTGTCATTTCTAGGCGTCCTTTTCGTGGGTTATTATTACGCGTTGAAAAAGGGTGCTTTCGACTGGAAAAGGTAGGGCATGATTAAATTTGGAACCTCGGGGTGGCGAGGTCTTATTGCGCAGGATTTCACGTTTGCAAACGTTCGGTTGGCTGCTCAAGCCATCGCAGATTATCTCAAAGAGGAGTTAGCGGCTGCCGAATCTCCGATTTACGGCCGGAATCCAGAGGTAATCATCGGATATGACACTCGGTTTCTTGGAAAGGAATTCTCACTCGCGGTAGCGGAAATCCTGTCACTCAATGGTCTTAGGCCGTTGCTTTGCGATCGTGATACACCCACACCTGTAATCTCCCACAATATCCGCTCACGTAAAGCGATTGGCGGAATCAATATCACGGCGAGTCACAATCCGGCTTACTATCAAGGGCTAAAGTTTTCGACATTCAACGGTGCTGCAGCGATCCCGGAGGTCACTCGCCGGATCGAGGCGAATGTCGAAAAGTTGATCAAAAACCATTGGAGTGTCCGAAGCCAGATTGTCGGTTCGTTTCGTTGTCCGGTGTTTGATCCTCGACCTGCATACTTTAAGCAGATTTCGAAGCTTATTGACTTCGAAATCATTCGACGAGCCAAGCTTAAGGTCGGAGTCGAACTCATGTACGGAACGGGCAGGGGATACCTCGACTATTTACTCACCGGAGCTGGCGTGAAGGTTTCGGTGTTCCACGGAGAAGCAGATCCGTTTTTTGGTGGACATCATCCGGAGCCGAACTCGGAAGGAATGCATCTAGTTCGACAAGAAATCGAAGCTGGTAAAATTTCTCTCGGTCTAGGACTTGACGGTGACGCAGATCGATTCGGGATTGTGGATCGCGATGGCACTTGGTTGTCTCCCAACCAGATTCTCGCTTTGGCCCTTTATCATCTGAAGAAAAACCGTGGATGGACTGGAGCTGCGGTTCGCACGGTGCCTACCAGTCATCAGGTGGATGCCGTGGCAGCCTTGCTTGGAGTCCCTCTGCATGAAACCGCAGTCGGGTTCAAGTATATTGGTGCCCTCATGGAGTCCGAACCGATTATTGTGGGCGGCGAAGAATCTGGAGGACTTAGCGTCAAAGGTCACATTCCAGAAAAAGATGGGATCCTTGCCTGCCTATTGATGGCAGAGTTGGTAGCAACAGAAAGAAAACCCCTTCTCACCATTCTTCAATCGCTCGAAGCAACCAGTGGAGCTTTTTTTACAGACCGACTCAATATTTCTATTCCAGCAGAGCGGAAGCAAGTTCTCTTAGATAAACTGGCCGGTGGATTGGATAGGATTGGAAAGTTCAAGGTTGAAAAATTCATCACCGTTGACGGATTTAAATTCCTCCTTCCTAAAGGTGAGTGGGTGGCCTTCCGAGCAAGCGGTACCGAACCGTTGCTTCGATGCTACATCGAAGCCCGGTCCTCTCGAAGTTTAGATCAGTTAAGATCCGCGTGCCGGAAAGTGCTCGAGTGAGCACCTTCCTTTGGGCGAACTAGGACTTGAGGTCTATTAGCGCGGATTAGCCGGCGGAACTGCCGGTTTCTTAGCAGGTAGAAGGGCCATGACCATTTGCTGGTCGAGATACCAATCCCGCAACGAACGTGAAAGGATTGATTCACTGAACTCACGGAAATTCTGGATGTTCAATGATGAATCTACTTCATCCCTCAGTTGCTTGTGAAGGTCACCCTTGGCATCGGCAGCCCATCCTTTGAAACTGCCAATGTCGTCGGCAAGAGATCTAGCAGCGGCTAGACGTGTTTCCAAGTCGTAACGAAAATCAATCACTTCGACGTTGCTCTTATCTACTTTTCCACGACGACGGTCCTCATCGTTGCGGGACATGATAACCACTTTAGCCAGTTCGGTGGTTCTTTTCTCAAGTTGCGCGACGATATCATCCTCGCTGACGATTTCGTTCGCTTTGACGCCAAGATCACGTTGAGCTTTCTCCAAGGTTTGCACTGCTCTTTTAACCACTTCTTTTTCGAATTCGCCAAAAAGTTTTCGACCTCTGTTGAGGATTAGTTCCTTTTCATCCTTGGTAAATGTGTTGGTCCGTGCGTCTAAACCGATCCAGTTCGTGTAGACAGGGGTTTCTAGCAGTTTTGCTAAAGTTTCACTGAGCTTCTTAGCATCGATTTTCTCGTTAGTTGCGACTTCCTTCGGTTCTCCTTTGAATTCAAGTTTTAGATCAACAGGCAGGCTGGAAAACAGGAGACGATCGATCCCCCCGATTCGTTCGGTTTGTTCGTTGAGGCTCTTCCAATGTGCAGCGTGGATTTCCTTACGGTTGAGGTCACCGATATAGTCGAATCCGCTCTCCACCCTGAAGGATCGTGTCGCGGATTTGAACCACTGCAGGATCTGAGCATACTCTGTCGCGAATGTGTTAGCGAATGTCACGTGACTCAGGTTCACGTTCGCCAAGGGCACTCTGTCTCGTGGATCTCGCGGTGCTTTGGCGCGGATAAAGGCCTCGATAACGCTTTGTGGGAGGTTTCGAATGAGTTCTCCTATATTGGCGTAGGCACCCACCACTGGGTCTGGACCGTAATCGAATGTGCGAACATCGCCGTAGACAGCCGTATCTTGGTCGGTTGCAAAAAGTATTTTTTTCTCGATTACCGCAGTTTGATCTCGATAACCCCATCGAATCGCGGCTTTGTCGTAAGGCAGAGCTTCTGTGGAGGTGTGGATCAAATGACCCACGAAGAGTCTGGACTTGAACGGTGTGTAATCCATTACCGACTCGGTGGTGAGGTGGTTATTGTAGTTATTGGTAATGGAGTTATTGAGATATTGCTGAAACCAATCGTCCAATTCCCGATGGGTTAACGTCCCTGCCACGCTGGACGCAAAGTTGTGACGCAGGCCGAGAACGTGGCCAATTTCGTGAGCCACTACTTTCCGGACGTAATCTTGAGAAAGGCGAAGCACTCCAGAATCATCCAGTTGATCGACAGCAAGAACCGCTTCCAACCCAGCGGCAAACTGTTCCGCAAATTCAACTGGATCAGCACTGCACAAAGTTGAAGATTGAAGGAAATCGATCCCCAAACTGCTGTTAGGCGATTTTCCATCCTTTTTGTCCAATGTGCTCCGAACAAGGCGCAGCAGTTCACGGACGCGGGCTTTACTGCTGAATGCGAAAACGCTGGTGATATAGGCCTGCCCATGTTGGGTGGTTCCTGAAATCGGATCCACGAGAGCGTCTGCGTAGGCAAACGTGGCACTGTCATAAGGCACCCATTGAACCATGTTGTGTGCGGCGTCGGGGGCGGTGACACCAGCGGGAGCTTTATCGGCTTTGACTATTTCTTCGCCGAACGCGCGATTCCAATAGAGAATCCCTTGGCGGACGGCCTCTTCATATTCTGGAGGCGTGTTGGCACTGTAGTAGAAGTGGATCGGTCCGTTGGTGCTGAAGCGAGCAATCTTGGTTGTCTGTCGGCCAGAGATAGGCTCGAGCTGTGGTGCGATTTCAAAATAACGAACGTAACGGGTGTCGATCGGACCATGCTCCCTGTTAGGTGTTGCGACTTGAGAGTAAGGGCTTAAAAAATAGCGAATCTCGAACCGCTCTTCGAGGTTTGGATCGTTTTGACGGTCACGAACCTGAACGCTCTGGCGCACCACTAGGCGGGTGCCATCCCGCTTCACTTCGAACACGCGGCTCTGGGACACTTCGAGTGTGCGGGCGCCTGACGCTGCATTGAAGGTTCCTCCACCGATCCAGCTTGCCGTAAAGACTCGGTGCATCCCCTTGTTAAAATCGATGACGACCCTGTTTTCGTTCTGCTCCACTATTGGAAAGGAGGTGAGAAGGCGACGGGCGGGCAAGTCGGTGGTGACCAAGTGGCCCTGAGTGGATTCATACATATCCACTGCGTCGTGGAATAGTTCGAACCTGACAATTTTGCCTGCGAGCCCATGGCTCGTGGCGGTCAGTGCCTGAGGAATACTTGAACCCGAGAGCAAAAAGTCTCGCCCCAATGCAGCACGTGGGATTGTGATCCCAAGGTTTTTTGCGGGCGTGAGCTCAATTCCAGCGACGCTCGTCGATCCAGACTTGTCGCTGCTCGGCGGCGGAGTCTGCGCGTGTGCGGTGAGGCAAATCAGGAGAAGTCCGATCCAGTTCCAGTTTTTCAGTGGCATAAATTTGAGACATTAAGGACTGAATAGACGCGTTAGGCAAGTGGGACTGTATGAGTCGGCGGGCCTTGGCTCAGTCGTTGGCGTTGGGCAACTTTAGCGAAAGGGTAATAAACAAGCATCGCGATCACGATGGACAGGGCTCCCCAAACGGCTGCCCGCCAGTCTCCGCCCGTCACTAAATAGTGCCCGATAATTGGTGGCGTAGTCCAAGGGATGTTCACAAACGGTTTGTGGATGAGGTTCCAATCGATCAGCAAGTAACTGCAAGCCGTAAGGATTAGCGCGTTAAGGATGAAAGGGATCATGAGGATCGGGTTAAGCACGATCGGAATCCCGAAAAAAATCGGCTCGTTGATTTGAAAGATCTGGGTCGGTAATGAGACTCGACTGATTTTTCGAAAACCGGGCTCCTTTGAATTAATTAAGATCAGTGCTAACGCTAGAGTTGCTCCCGTTCCGCCTACATTGACGAATGTAGTAAAAAAACCATTCGCCGTCACATAGGGCAATGGCTGGCCTTGGGTGATCGCCGTGACGTTATCGGCTAGGAATTGAAGAAAAATGGGTGCCACGATCGCGTCCATTGCGTTGTCTCCGTTGATTCCGATGGACCATAACAAAGTGACTAAGAAGGCGTAGACTAGGATCCCGGGTAATGTGTTCAAAGCGAACACCAAGGGTTTGAAGGCGGTCTGCATAAGGGCGTTGATATCCACCCCGAAGACGAACCGAATGATCCAAAACCCAATGACTAAAAAGCACATGGGAGCTAGCGAGAGGAACGACTCGTATACCACGGATGGCACGCTGTCCGGTAGCTTGATGACCCATTGGGCGTCGTTAAAGAATTTTTGAACCGAGACTGAGACGATTGCTATGAGAATGGCGGTGAATAAGCCTTTGGATCCCAGAGAATCCATCGAAAGCGTGGATTCTTTCAGGTCGAGTGAAACCATCAAAAAAATGAGGGTTGAGATCGACGCGCTGATGAGAGCCTCTTGTTTAAATCGTTTTCCAAGATCGTAACCAATAGCGAAACAAACAAAGACACTCAGAAGCCCGAAGGTTGCAGTGACGGGGATTTGCAGCAACTGGAGGTATGGAGCCACCCGCTCTTCCCAGCCCGAAATTGGAAGGAAGGATAGGATCATGAACAACCCGCCGATAATCGTTAAAGGAACCACCGACACCATCCCGGTTCTTATTGCTGAGAGGTAAACATTCTCATTAAGCCCATTTAGCAGATTTGTGATGCGAGGGTTGAGAATTCCGGGTGTTGGGGTCATGAGGATCCTTCGATTAAGGGTTGGCAGAGGTTCTGGAATTGAGTGAGTTTCGTTGGTTGTAGATTTTCTCGAAGGCACGAGCGATGTCGTCCATATCTTTACGTGAACCTAGGAACAAGTTTTGCCCCAACCAGAGGCATTGTTCCTGACACAATAGATCGCTGTTCGGGCAATGAGCTTTGGCGAAGTTTAATCGTGAGCGAGCCCGAGGAACATAGGGCCCGAACGCTTTATTCTTGAACAGAGGTTGCTGTGGAAGTGAGTAGGCGTAACCAGCGGAACAGGGGATCCCTTCAGCACAAAGTGCCTCAACCACTCGATTGCGAGAAATTCCGAAAGTCGCTGCTTCGATTCGCAACATGAATAGGTGGTAACTATGGCGTGTGCAATCCGACGGACGTTTTTGAGGATAGATACCCGGCAATTGTGAAAGCTTTGCCGCGAGGTATTGTCCATTGCGATCTCGGCGACTAGTTTGTTCCTCGAGTCGCGCAAGCTGGCAACTCAGGATAGCTCCTTGAAACTCCCCTAAGCGATAATTCCCTGAAATCACATGGTGTTCGTACCAAGGGCCTCCGGGAATCCGACCGCAGCTCTGGATCGATCGGCAAGATTCGGCAAGGTTCTCATTGTTTGTGGTGATGATGCCACCTTCTCCAGCGGTCATGTTTTTGCTGGATTGAAATGAAAATGAACCTATATCTCCGATAGATCCAGCCGGACGGTTTTCGTAACTGGCCCCATGAGCATGTGCTGCGTCCTCCACCACGAACAGGTTGTGCTTCTTCGCGATCGCCATAATCGACCGCATGTCGGCGGGTTGGCCCGCGAAGTGGACTGGGATAATTGCTTTGGTGCGAGGGGTGATTGCAGCTTCAACGGCGGTTGGATCGAGGTTAAACGTGTGCAGGTCTATGTCGGCGAAAACGGGCACAGCGTTGCATTCGATGACCGCAGTTGCCGTGGATAGAAAGGTGTAGGGTGGGACGATTACCTCATCCTCCGCTTCTATACCCGCCGCCAACAAACCAATGCGAAGCGACACAGTTCCGTTCACCACCGCAACACCGTGGGCACAACCGTGTGCTGTGGCGAAATGGTTCTCAAAACGAGAGACTTCCTTACCTTGTAGCCGTCCCCAATCGCCGCTCCGAAGTGTTCGGAGTAAGCTTTTTTCCTCAGTTTTGTTATGAATTGGCCAAGATGGGAATGGTTTGGTTCGGACGGGGTTTCCTCCAATCAACGCTAATTTTTGGATCATGTGCTTTGTATGAGTTTTTTTCCCATGTAAATACAACCATCGTTTCCGGTGCCGACACGGATTAGCTCTGAGAAGCCCAATCGTTGGTAAAAACCAAGTGCGACCTCGTTAGGGACACTGACACCCAAATGGGCTCCGGCAGAACCGCGCTGGCGAAGTTTTTCGATCACCTGTTCCAACATTCGCCGACCGAATCCAAGATTCTGAGCCCGAGGGAGTAAGTCGATATGGAGATGCGAGGGATAGTCCTTATACGGTTCAGGGCAATAATAATCAGGCTCGTGATACAAGATGTGGATCTGATCCGACCGTGTCCAAAGTGATGAATTTCCGATCGGACGAGGGTAATTCAAGCACAATGCCGGTCGCCACTCCGCTTCATAACGGGCAAAAAATTGGTGGGAATCAAATGCTCCCAAGGCATACCCGCAAATTCCCTCATCGTCTTCCAAGATGAGTGAAAGTTCGGGTTCAAATGCCAAGTACGGGCCTACAAAAATCCTTCCCAGTGCATCAGGATCCTCACGATAGAATGGTTCCCCGTCCTTCCCGTAGTCGCCAGTTTTCAGGCAGACATAATAAGCCCCCGGTTCATCCCCAGTTCTCGCAGGGCGAATGCGAAACTCACGATTCATGCGAAGAGAGGGGGTTCTGTGGGTTGAAAAGATCCATCGGGATAACGAGTCATTAACCTCTGGAGTCGAGCCACGATTCCTCCTCGATAGGTGCCCAAATGGTGACATTCGGAGGCGAAATTGGGATGGGGAACATTCTGGTTTTCACGATAAGCGAGGTATCGCTCCAGAAAATCAAGTTCCTCACGTAATTCCCAAATACGACCGCTTAGGGCATAGAATAAACGGCGATCACGAAGCTCTGTCAGTCGAGTGCACAGCAACTTGAGTTGACTCGCTCGCACTCGAAAAACTCTGGCAGCCTTCTCCCAACAATGTGTCTGAGGGCCCATCAATAGCTGTGCATTATTGTAAAGTTCCTCAGCCTCGGGCCCATCTTGGAATGGCAGGTAAAAACAGTCTCCGAGGAGAATTAACTCGTCCAGTGAAATCGAGCCGTGAACCGTTTCAAAACTCGGCAACCACTCCATCATGGCTGCTAAGTATCCCTCTCGAGGATCCCAAGGGCCGACAGCATTGAGAAAGGCCGCCATCGTGTGAAATGGAACAAAATTCAGAGGGAAATCATTGTTTGGATTGAGCATTACCCCGCTCACGAGTTCCTTTATTTCCAAGGGACGACCAGTGTACGGGCCGCAAAAAAACCGCCGCATGTCGTAGTCGTTGGCATGGAGATTATCCCAAAGCAGGGGTTTGCGACGCAGTTGTTCTTGTAGGTCTCGGATAGATTCTACGGTGATCTCTTGCGAAATGATCTCCGGACCCGTCCAAAAAATCTCGATTTCGGGATGGAGTTCTTTTCCCAGAATTGAAAGGTAATCTGGACCGCCAAGTTTAGACTCAGCCATTCGACCACAGTAGGGGGTGGGACAGAAAAATAGTCTCACCTCGGGGCACTCACACCGGGTCCTCTCGAACAATCTGTTAGTAAGATGACACTGGGCATGAGCAAAGGAACTGAACCGTGACGCGTCGGTGGCGTCCATGCGGTCCGGAATATCGTCGAACAAGATTGCGAAATTTCGACAACCCAGCGTGATCAACTGATCAAATCGCCGACAAACGCATTCATAATCAGACTCATCCGAGTAGCGGACATCCAAACCGGGACCTAGTCCGTAGATAAATCGAAGGGTTCGTTGGTCGCAGGCAGTAATGATTTCGGAGAGAATTCCGATCTCTGAATCAGAATAAAGCTCACGCCAGATCGTTCGATGTTTGAGATCGTCTTTTGGACCATAAAAATAGGTGTTCAACCCTAATACTTTCATCTGGTCGAAAAGTTTGAGCCGTTCGGCCTGCGTCCAAGGTTCCCCGTAAAACCCTTCGATCACGCCGGAGATGAATTCTAATGGTTCGAGCATGTGCTGGGGTTCATCAATATTGGTGCCGTAGCCTAATTGTCGAAGGCTTGGATTGGCAAGGTGACTTTCAGTTCGGCTCAGAAAAACCCGTGCTTGACCGAACGCATCGCCTCGCTGAGCCTCTGGAAATGCCCATCATCATTTTAATCGCATTATTGGCTCTCACCACGGCTGGCTTTGGAGAAGACCGGGCGTTGATTCGCGCCGGTATCATTGGGTTGGATACTTCCCATGCCACCGCATTTGCAGAAACATTGAACAAGGGACCAAAAAAAGTTGAAAACCTCGCTGATTTCCAAGGGGTCAAAGTGGTCGCAGCCTTCCCTCAAGGCAGCAAGGATATCACCAGCAGCACCGTTCGCGTCTCCGATTACACGAAAGTTGTGCGAGGACTAGGGGTTGAGATTACCGATTCGATCGAGGAACTAGTCAAAAAGGTCGATGTAGTTTTTCTGGAATCCAATGATGGTCGAGTCCATTTAGAGCAGCTCAAACCGTTGCTTGCAGCGAAGAAACCCGTGTTCATCGATAAACCTTTGGGTGGAAATTTAGTCGATGTAATTCAGATTCTTGATCTTGCCAAGAAATCTCAAGTCCCGGTTTTTTGTTCATCATCTTTAAGGTTTGCCAAAACGACCCAAGCTGTTCGGAAAGGTTCTTTAGGAGTAGTGCTGAAGGCTGAGACTTTTAGCCCAGCCAAGCTTGAGCCAACTCATACGGATCTTTACTGGTATGGAGTTCATGGGTGCGAAGCTTTGTTCACCGTGATGGGGGTAGGCTGCGAAACGGTGAAACGCGGGGTCACCGCAGACGGGAAGATCGAGGTGATTGGTGTTTGGAAAGGAGGAAGAACGGGTGTTTTCCGCGAAGAAAATGGCAAGGATCGTTCAGGTTATGGAGGAAAGGCAATCGGAGAAAAAGGTGAAGCCACGGTAGGATCGTTCGACGGTTATGATGTTTTATTGGTAGAGATTGTTAAGATGTTTAAGGGTGGGCCTCCGCCGGTTAGTCTGGATGAAATGTTAGAACTCTACGCGTTTATGGAAGCGGCAGATGAGAGTAAGCGTCGGGGTGGTGCTGAGGTTAGCCTAAAGGAGGTTATCGACAAAGCTCGTGCCAAGGCGACGATTCAACCCTAATCGAAAGGAAGAAAAAAGCCGCTCCGTGAAACGAAGCGGCTTGATAAGATCCAAGACTAATCGGAGTTTATTTCTTCCGCTTCTTGGTCACAGATTTCTTGATTGGAGCAGATTTAGCTGCCGACCGTTTTTCTTCGAGTGCAGCTTGTGCGGATGCGAGTCGTGCAACGGGCACACGGAACGGAGAACAACTCACGTAATTGAGCCCAAGGCGATGACAGAATTTGACTGAATCCGGTTCGCCTCCGTGTTCGCCACAGATTCCTAACTTGATTTCTGGTCGTGTTTGGCGACCCTTCTCAATCGCGATCTGCATCAATCCTCCCACACCAGTCTGGTCGATAGTGGCGAAAGGATTCTTCTTCATGATCTCTGATTCTTGATAAGGAGCGAGGAAGCTTCCCGAATCGTCACGCGACATGCCGAGGCAGGTCTGTGTGAGGTCATTGGTTCCAAAACTAAAGAACTCGGCGGTATGCGCGATTTCGTCTGCGGTTAGAGCACCGCGAGGAACTTCGATCATTGTTCCGACACTATAAGCGATTTTAGTTTTGGTTTCCTTCTGCACAGCGGCCGCGGTTTCGTGGACAACAGCGACTTGCAAATCCAGTTCCTTCTTGAACCCAACGAGCGGGATCATGATTTCTGGTTTGGCTTTGAAACCTTTTTTATTGGCTTCTGCTGCCGCCTCGAACACGGCACGAGCTTGCATTCGTGTGATTTCAGGGTATTTGATCCCTAGTCGGCAGCCTCGGAAACCGAGCATCGGATTGAACTCGTGCAGTTCGTGCACGCGGTTCATGATTTTCTCAACAGGAACACCAAGTTGTTTCGCTAAATCGAGTTGTTGCTCCTTCGAATGCGGCAGGAATTCGTGCAATGGTGGATCCAAGAAACGAATTGTGGCTGGATAACCCTTCAGTTCTTTGAAAATACCAAAGAAATCGGATCGTTGATACGGAAGCAATTTGGCCAAAGCGGCTTCACGATCTGCTAACGAATCAGCAAGGATCATTTCGCGCATCGCGTTGATACGATCCCCTTCAAAGAACATGTGTTCCGTGCGGGTGAGGCCGATACCTGTGGCACCGAAGGCCAGTGCGTTCGAGGTTTGTTCCGGGGTGTCCGCGTTCGTACGGACTTGCATCCGGCTGGCTTTGGCGCACCACTTCATCAACTGCACGTAATTCTTAAATTTTTCAGTCGCCTGCGCCGCTTTGTCACCATTGATCAGACCTGCGATGATCTCCGAAGGGGCAGTCTTGATTTTGCCGCCATAGACTTTCCCTGACGTGCCATCAATCGAGAGGAAATCGCCCTCTTGATAAGTATTTCCTTCAACGGTGACAGTCTTGCGATCGTAATCCACGACTAATGCCGCAGCACCGCAAACGCAGACTTTTCCCATTTGCCGTGCCACAAGGGCCGCATGCGAACTCACACCACCGCGTGCTGTCAAAATCCCCTCTGCCGCGATCATTCCACGAAGGTCCTCGGGAGATGTTTCAACACGAACGAGAAGGACTTTTTGTCCCTTATCGGCGGCTTGCACTGCGCGGTCGGCATTGAAGTAAACCTGTCCAGTAGCAGCACCCGGGCCTGCGGGCAGACCGGTTGCAATCACTTTGGTCGTTTTGAGCTCAGCGAGGTCGAAAACAGGTGCCAGCAACTGATCGAGTTGATCGGCTGGATTCCGGAGGATTGCTGTTTCCCAATCGATCAATTTCTCCTTCACCATGTCCATGGAGAATTTGAGAGCCGCCATCGCCGTCCGTTTTCCGTTCCGCGTCTGGAGCATGAACAAACGACCTTCTTGAATGGTGAACTCGATATCTTGAACATCCTTGAAGTGTTTCTCGAGGGTCTTTCGAACCCGCAACAACTCCGCATAAGACTTCGGCATCACGTCCTTCAACTTCAACACTGGTTCTGGGGTGCGCACTCCAGCCACCACGTCCTCACCCTGAGCGTTGATTAAGAACTCGCCATAAAACTCGTTAGTCCCGTTCGCTGGATTCCTTGTGAACGCGACTCCCGAACCGGATGTTTCACCGGTGTTCCCGTATACCATCGCTTGAACGTTGACTGCAGTTCCCCATTCCGTGGGAATGTTGTATTTGCGACGATAAACCGTTGCTCGATCGTTCATCCACGAACCGAAAACAGCTCCCGCAGCCCCGCGCAGTTGGTCCCACGCACTATTTGGGAACACCTTTCCGGTGCGCTCCTTGACCAAAGCTTTGAATCGTTTGACTAACTCTTTCTGATCACCCGCCGTCAGGTCGCTATCAACGATGTCTTTGTGATAAACCGCGTGCTTATAACCTTCGATAACGGTTTCAAACGGTTCGTGATCCTCGCCTTCCTTCTTCTGCACCCCCAGCACCACATCCCCATACATCTGGATAAACCGACGATAGCAATCCCATGCGAACCGCTCGTTTTTAGTCGCCGCTGCCAACGAGAGAACCGTCTCATCGTTCAGCCCCAGATTCAAAATCGTATCCATCATTCCGGGCATCGAATCCCTAGCCCCTGATCGCACCGCTACCAACAAGGGCATGCCCTTAGCATCCCCGAACTTGCAGCCCATGATCTTCTCCATGTTTGCCACGCCCCCCTCCATTTGACGCTGCAGTTCCACTGGATAGCGACGACCATTGGCGTAGTAATAAGTACAAACCTCCGTGGTGATGGTAAACCCGGGAGGAACCGGTAAACCAATGCGGGTCATTTCCGCCAAGTTTGCGCCCTTGCCACCGAGCAAAGGTTTCATCGAACCGTTACCGTCAGCCTTATCGGCTCCGAATGTATAAACGTATTTAAGTGCTTTCGCCATAATTCCAATATCAGATCGCAGGATTCACCCAACAGGTTCTGAACCGCGTTGGTGTGAACATTACCCCTCCGAAGCCCCGCAGTGTCAATCTAAAATGAAGGATTTGCCAACAATTGGACGAGAAAGAAGGTTTGGCAGGTAATGGAGGTTCCGTCATAGTTGCAGAGTGTTTTCGAGTGTTTCCCAAGTGAATCCCGCGCTAGATAAGCCCGAATCTTCGGGAGCCGTTTTCCTGCGCGCTTATCGTTGGTTGTTACAGGCACGGGTTTTGGATGAAAAGTTGGCTGGATTGTATCGGGCAGGAAAGATTCCCGGCGGTGGGGTTTATTTAGGAAAAGGACAGGAGGCGTTAAGCGTCTCTGTCGGAGCTTCCCTCAGAGCCGGGGACGTATATGCCCCGCTGATACGGGATGGGGCAGGGCGCCTAGCATTCGG
>SXQI01000048.1 GCA_005793025.1 Verrucomicrobiales bacterium | reverse complement strand
GTTTATGGCCCTCCGGGAGGAACGCGTGAATTTGAATCGATGAGTTCAATCATGCACGAACGACCCTACGCAAATGAATTAGTCGGTGCCCACAGCACCGGTCCTGTCACTGGCGGGGCCGATTGGATTTGCACCAATCCGGATCACTGGATCTATGCAGGAACAGGGATGAAGAATGGGGAACGGATCCCGGGAGTGATTGGTTGGGAATGGCACGGAGATCCTGCCCCGATTCCTTCGTTAAAAATTGTCGCGACAGGGCCGACCCAAGATGCGCCCGGGAAGCCCAATGGAGGGGTTTACACAGCCACGATTTATCAGGGACCGAAGGACAATATTGTTTTTAATGCAGCCACGTGTTGGTGGGCCGACGGCTTGAGTCAACCTCCGGGCTATATCCGCCCCAAAGTCTATACCGAACCCAAGGGACCCGATCCTCGAATTCAACGCATCACCCTCAACATTCTCGAAAAGATGAGAGGGAGTAGGAACCACGCCTAATCATTCACTTTTCCACGACACCTTTTGATCAACAAAAAACAGATTCCAATTTATGAACTACATTTCCAACGTCGTCAGCTTGCACCCCTATTTCTCACCACACCCCGGTAAACTAGAGGTCGTGAAAAACCTGATGCCGCTCTTTGTGGCCAGAACACAAACCGAGGCTTCCAATTTGTTCTACGAGTTTACACTCCACGGTGATCAGGTTTTTTGTCGGGAAGGCTATGTGGGTGCTGATGGAGCCCTAGCTCATCTGGCCAATGTGGGCGATTTGCTAGAGCAACTGCTTCAAAACGCCTCGCTGAATCGCTTGGAAATCCATGGTCCGCAGGCTGAATTAGAAAAACTTCAGGCAGCGTTCGATGGGATGAATCCGATCTGGTTTTACTCGTTTGTGAGTGTAAAACGATGACAAATCAATGTGCGTCAGCGGTCTCTAGCGCGGGGGTGTCTCCACGCCGCATTTGGAACGGCGCACTCCCTACGACCGAATTCACAAGGGCGGAAAAGCGAAACTGATCTTTCTCCAAATCCTTCACAATATTATCAATCGCGCATTTGTCGTAATATTCGAGTCCACGACCGATGGCGAAAGTGAGCATTTTTTCCGCCATGCAGCGGAGGAATTCTGTGCGCTTTTGTTCCTTCAATATTTTCCTGAGTTCTGCAGGCCCATCAAACGATTGACCACTGACCAGTTTCCCCCCTGATTCAACTGGGAATTTCCCGTCCATCTCCCGCCACGCACCCAATCCATCAAAGTTTTCAAACCCAAACCCAATCGGATCCATACGTGTGTGGCAGGAGGCGCAGAGAGGCGCTTCTCGATGTTGCTCCATCCGTTGTCGCAATGATCCCGATAAAATTATTTCCTTCTCCTCGCTCAACAAAGGGACATCCGGAGGAGCGGGTGGCGGGGGAGTTCCTAAAATATTGTCCAAGATCCATTTACCCCGTTTCACAGGCGACGTGCGCGTTGGGTTGGACGTTAATGTTAGGATACTTGCGTGGGTCAAAATGCCGCCACGCCGTCCGTCCGTGAATGTCACTTTCTGAAACTCCGGCCCTGTAATTCCACTGATGCCATAGTGTCGGGCCAATCGCTCGTTAACGAACGAGTAGTTCCCGTCGATAAAATCGAGGACACTTCGATTCCCTCGCATGATGCTGCTGAAGAAAAGATCGGTCTCCTTCCCCATGGCTTGACGCAACTCTTCATCAAAGGAGGGGAAAGTATTTTTCGCGGGCGCGACATTAGATAACGCACGGGTTTGCAACCATTGCGATGCAAAGTTTTGAACCAAGGCTTCCGACCGGCTATCTTGCATCATCCGTTTGACCTGTGCGTTCAGGTTTTTTCTTAACGCCTTTTTTCCCGCAAGTTTCAACAACTCCTCGTCCGGCATCGTGCTCCACAAAAAGTATGATAACCTTGAGGCAAGCGCGAATTCATCAATCAGGTGGACAGACTTGGAATTGTCAGGATCCGCCTGAACCTCCCCACGAAATAGAAAATGAGGTGAAACCAACGCACCTTCTAATGCAAGTTTGATGCTCTCCTCGAAAGTGTCGCCTTCCTTTTGTGCATGTGTAAAAAGGGCTGTTGATCGGGTGATTTCTTCGTTACTTACTGGGCGACGCCAAGCACGCGTAATAAACCGTCTGATAATCTCGCGAGCGTAAACCTCAGGTTTTTTCTGAGGGGGACCCGCAAAAAAAATCCGAGTATGGCTTTCCGGGTAAGGCTGTGGTTCCAGTGGCCCGATTAGCTCGATATAATCCACATAAAGATTCCGATCCCTCCGGCTCGGAACAGGGTCGTTCGGGTCGTTGAAATTGTTGAGGTAGGCCGTGCCAATCCTGTGGGTCCCAACTTCCAATCGAAGAGTGAACTCGTAAATCTGGGGACGTCTCTCTCCGGCTCTCACATGGAAAACCTTGTGCTTTGTGCCATCGATACGTAATTCCATTTGGGGCAGATCCTTGCCTGCTTGTTGTCCCCAAGCCCGAATCTTAATCGCGTAATCTCCTGCTTTATTCAGGTTCACGCTGGTGAAAATCTCTCCCTCTCGATAGAGCCCCATCGCCACATCCCCCACGGGATAAATCGCTGAAAGATCTCCCTCCCGTTCCATTTTTTCCCCTTCAAACCGCTGGGAAGGTCCCCCCAATTTCGGCCCACCCAACACAATGGCGGTTTCCATGATTTTATCCGCAGCAGAAAGATATTTTTCCAATAAAATCGGGGGTGTCGACAACACATCCCCGATGTTATCAAAGCCGTAACCCACATCGTCTTGAGGAAAATCAGAAGCAGGCTGGAAATCCACCGCGAGGAGGTCACGAATGGTGTTGTTGTATTCAGCACGGTTTAACCTTCGAATGGTGACGCGACCCGGATCAGGGTTTTCGCAAATCCCGGAGAACGCCGTGTTCTCGATCCATTGCCCCAACAACTCACGCTCGGCTGCCGAAGGTTGAGGTTTGTCCTCAGGAGGCATTTCCCCTGAATTAACCGTCCGCAACACACTCAGCCAAGGTTTCACATCCGCAAGGATATCCTCAACCGTTCGAAAACGATCCAACACCATGTCGCCCTTGTGTTTGCCGTTCCCATGGCACGAGTAACAGTATTTTTCCAACAACGGCTGAATCTTTTGGTCAAAGCCAGTCTGAACTTCTTGCGCCGCACGCGCTCGTTCTTTTGCTGACGGGGCCGAAAGGAGAGGGGTGATGCTCAGCAGGGCGATCCCGCACCACGTTAAAATACTCAAGCGCATGTTGTTCAATTTCGGACCGGCACTCTGTGTGTAACTCGAGTGGAAACCTAATCGCACCCTTCCGATTTCGCAACGTTGGTTTGAAGGGCGGAAAAAACTTTACTGTTTATCTGTCAGGGAAATGGTGATGCTCGCCTCTTTTTTTAGTTTCTCGATCAACTGAGGCAGATCCTTTTGGATCGCGATCTGCTGAAGTTTATCGCGAATCTTCCCTTTCATCGAGTCGGTGAGGTCGGACTTCTTTGGTGGGATCCGTTCATGCAGCTTAATGATATGATACCCGAAACGCGTCATGACCAAGTCGCTTACTTGGTCGGGTTTTAATGTGAAAGCCGCCGCATCAAACTCCGGTGGCATTTGTCCTTTCACAAAAAAATACTCCCCACCCACATGATCGGGAGAACGATCATCACTGAATTCCTTTGCGAGCTTTGAAAAATCCTCCCCTGCTTTTGCCCGGTCTAAAACTTTCTTCGCGTTCTCCTTCTTCAGTGCAACGATTTCTGGGGACAACTCGGCTTTACTGACCGGATCCTTGAACGAAAACAGAATATGTGACCCACGTAATTGTTCCGGTAGCTGGAACGCATCAGGATTATCGTTGTAGAATTTGAGCACCTGTTCGTCCGCGATAAC
>SXQI01000047.1 GCA_005793025.1 Verrucomicrobiales bacterium | reverse complement strand
TACCCAGATCATGGCAGACATGAAAAACCATGTTGTGTGGTTAAAAACCTCCGCCAAACCAGACGACCATGCACCCGTGAGCAAACTGAGCAAGCCACTTACCAATGCAACACTGCTGAGAGGTACCACGATCAAATTGCTAATTAGGCTGATCGGATTCACCAAATGAAAACAATGGACGATGAGAGGTAGTGAAACCACGGTCGCTACGAAAGACATGGTGCCCCATGGCAACAAATAATGTCCGAACCACAGGGCTGGAGTTCTTCTGAGTTCTTCATCCAAGTCCCCCGCTAACTCTGGAGGTAAGAAAATATCGCCCGTTCTCCAACGACGAAGGGTGATCACATCGACCCATTCCGCGAAACGAATCCTCCAGACCGGGATTTTTTCACCCCCGAGCACGTCGCCCCATGCCCCACCAGCCTCGATCCATGCAGCGAACGGCAAGAAAAGTGCGAAGCCAAGTACCACTCCAAACGAAAGCTGGAAGCCCGCTTGGAATAATTGTCCCGGATCCCACAACAACAAAATCAACCCTGAACCCGCCAACGTATTGAGGAGGTTTCCGGGACGTTTCAAAGCCCAGCCGAACAACCAGATACTCGCCATGAGCGTAGAACGGATGGCCGAGGGTTGCCAACCCGTCGCAGCCGTGTAAAACCAAATCAACGGAATCACAATTACCGCACAGCGATGCCGTGGCACTCTCATAACACTAAAGACGACTACCAAAAAGAGGACAATGAGAGCGATGTGAGAACCGCTGATGGCAAAAATGTGTAGGGTCCCACTTCGAATAAAGGGTTCCGAAACTTCTGCTGTGAGACCTGTGGACCAACCCAAGACCATCGCCCACACCAATCTTACCGCATCGTCTTCCTGTAACCCAAGGGATAAAACCTTGCGACCCCACGCAACGAACCCCTCAGTTAGCGGACGTGTTGTGGGTGGATCCAGCCGGTGCCAATCGTTGGTGCTTGGGGCATTGAGCACATAGTGGATTCCTTGCCAGCGAAGGAGGTTTCGGTAGTCAAAAAGCCCCGGAGCGAGAGCTTCTCGAGGAAGAGAGAGCACCCCGGCGATCTCCACACGTTCCCCGTGGAACAACACCCCCTGCAAAACGCCCGGAGTGAAAACAACGATTTCTCCCTTCACTGGCTCCCAGCCGCCGTTCCGTTGCCACTCAGCAACAGCAATGCGTGCAATACTCCTCCACGGTGTTTTGTTGTCGCGCTCCAGAATACGCAAACTCGGCGGGTCGATCAATCGACCCCGAATCGTGGCAAGGGTCGGAACCTGACCCACTTGATAACGGAGATCAATGGGTGAAGCGGGTTGCAAGTTCCCGCACATGTTGGTTGCTCCCACACTCACCAAGCCAATGGCCAATGCGAAAACCCGAATACGATTGAAAATCCAACCTAATCCGATGGCGACCAATCCAGCCGCCATCCAGACAAGCACCGGCAGCTCGACCCACGCGCCCACGAGGATTCCGAGTGCATACCAACCTGTGATGTGCACCAAGGGTTTCTCCAGTGATGCGACATTCAGGTTCACCATTTTTTATACCGCCGCCCGACAACCCAAAGCAGGTAAACTCCTAGGATTCCACCCCCAACGTCGAGACACACATCCCAAACCGATGCACCCCGTCCCGGCACAAAACCTTGGTGGATTTCATCCGTCATTGCGTAGGCGGTGGTGATCAATACAGCCTTCCGCGCCGTGACGGGTTTCCAGCCAGACGAACCTTGACTCAGAGCATTCCACAATAATGCTGCTAGGATTGCATAACCTGCCGCGTGCCCTGTTTTACGGACTCCTAATTGGATTCGGTCGATCGTGACTTGCTGAACCTCGGGGTTGAGCCATCTTAATATCGGACCGATAATCCGAGATGTTCGCTGGGGTGAACCTAGGTCAGTCGAGGCGGTAAAAATTGTCGCCATCCAGATCACAACCAAACACCAAGCAACCATGGTTTTTCTCGAAGGCACGCGGACGATTTACGACTTGCTAGGATCAACTGGCAATCGAAAACGCAATCTGCAGTTAGTGAAGACGACGATTTTCTTTGAACTAGCGAAGCAGTCACACTTGCCAACCGGTCTAATCTCTGGCAGCTATTCTCATCTGTATGCGATTTTGGCCAGCCATTATTTTAATTACCGGTGGGATTGCAGCGTTTTGGGGTTGCGGAAGTAGTGACCTCTCGGCCGCAAAGGAGCTCAACTCGGCCCAGCCGTCACAGCCCTCGCTGTTAGTTTCGTGGGAATCAGCCGGAACCACAGCCCTTCGACTTGACACCAACCTACCCACGTTCGGCACGGTCGCTGCCCTTCCGGAATCAGAAGCTTTTTCGGCCGTTGCGATGCACCAACTTGCCCAGCAATTGGTGACCAAATTACTGCCTTCGGATCCCATTCTGACCGCCATCGTTGTAGGTCAAGTCGAACCGCTGCTGAAAGATTTGGTGGCGGCTCCAACCCGATTTGTTGCCGCGACGCTTTCGAATGAGGTGAGTTGGGCACTAGGATTGAAATTGACCGATGACCGTGCAGGAATCTGGAAGTCAAACCTTTGGTTAGCCTCCAACTCAGAAATCAAGCTTCAACAGAAGGGCTCATGGATCACGTTGCGAACCGTTACAACCAACCGGCTCACCAGCCGATTGATCTCTGAACTGGATTCAACCAATGCGCCAATCACCCAATCACTATTCCAAGCCGATTTAGTCCCAAATAACTGGCCGACGAAATGGCGCCAATCCTCGTTGGCATCGATCGATCGTATTTCGATCTCCCTGACGGGAAAGGGGGATGAGTTACGGCCTCGAATTGTGGTTAAAACAATCAACTCGCTGAAGATCCCGTATGTTCCGTGGCAAATCCCGACAAACGCCATCCGTGAACCTTTGATTGGGTTTACAGCTTTTCAAGGGTTTGAACCTTTGCTCGCAAAAACCAAATTGAGCGAGTCACTGGGTCTGACCAAACTGCCCAGTCAAATGATCCTTTGGCACCAAGCCCTTTCACCCTTCTCCGTAACGGCCACGTTCCCGATGGGAGAGGTGGAAAGATCGATGGATCAATTTGTTTCGAAAATCCTTCCATCGCTCAAATCAGAATTACCTGCCGCAACCCCGGGAAACCTACAGTATAACACCAACACCCACCGACTGAACTGGGCAGGATTACCCATCGTGGTTCCTTTCATGGGACCAGCAAACACAGGCAACTTGCTGGAACTAGGATTGTTCCCACTCGAACTCCCTTCAGGCAAACCCGGTCCAATCGAACTGTTTGCTCAAGTGACCTCGAGCACGAACCTGCTTTATTACGACTGGGAGATCACTCAGGATCGCTTAGCACAATGGCGGCCCATTTCGCAACTCTACGGAATGCTAGCAAACAAAGGCCTTCACGAGGGATCTGTCGTCTCTGAAATGTGGCTAAAAGCCATCCAACCCAAGCTGGGGAACTCAGGCACCAAAGTGACTCAAACCGCGACAAACGAATTCACATTCACGCGCAGTGCTCCTATTGGCTTCACGGCCTTCGAACTGGTCGCATTGGCACGATGGGTTGAACCCTTCCCCGATCTGCATTCGACGAGAACAAATCGGGCAACCCAGCTCCCGTTGCCCCTACCCGTCATACCGCCGACGGATCAACCTAAATGAGGTTTTTGTCTCCATGCTCAAACTAGGCGTCAACATCGACCACGTCGCAACACTCCGCCAAGCACGTTACGCTGGTCGTGAACGGGGCGAACCGGATCCGATCGAGGCCGCACTCATTTGTGAAGCTGCTGGAGCTCACGGGATTACTGCCCACCTTCGGGAGGATAGGCGACACCTACAAGACCGTGATCTTTGGAAACTTCGTGAATCCATCAAGACCCGGTTAAATTTTGAGATGGCAAACACGGAAGAGATGGTCAGCCTCGCGCTGAAACTCAAACCAGATGTTGTTTGCATCGTTCCTGAACACCGTCAGGAAATTACAACCGAAGGTGGCCTCAATGCAGTTAGACAAATAACCGTGCTAACAGAAAGTCGAAAACGCCTCAATGAGGCCGGAATTCAAGTAAGTCTTTTCATCGATCCCGAGCTAGCCCAAGTCGAAGCCTCCCATCAAATCGGAGCCCAATTCATCGAGTTACACACAGGTGCTTACGGAGAACATTTTCATCGGAAGAAGGAACGGCAGGACGAACTCAATCGTTTGATCGAATCTGCCCGATTCGCTCACCAATTATGTATCGGCGTCAATGCGGGGCACGGCTTGAATACCCAGAATCTCTCCGGCCTATTCCAAGTCCCCTACCTGATCGAGCTCAACATCGGACATAGCATCGTCAGCCGAGCCATCACCGTCGGCTTAGCCACGGCGGTGCACGAGATGCTGAACCTG
>SXQI01000046.1 GCA_005793025.1 Verrucomicrobiales bacterium | reverse complement strand
TTATAATCCACGTTGAGTGAAACGTCCATTAATTTTCGCTAAAAAATGAACCGGCGCCGGTTCCTAGACTGAACCTTGGTCACGAGATTCGCACTGTCTGGGTGGGTGGAGACCTGACCCTCCATTCCTTCCTCTCGGTTAAGGCAGGTTTTGACGTGTGGCGAGTCGATTGAGCAGTTGCTTATGGAGCCCGCCGAAACCGCCATTGCTAAAGATACAAATGACGTCTCCTTGACGGGTTTCGAGCATCACATGATCCGCAATGGAATCTGGGGTCGGAAGATACGCAGCGGGTCGCCCGGAGGTGCGCAGGTCGGCCATGAGTCGTTCGGGATCGAGCCGGTCCGCGATGGGGAGAAGTTCGAGACGTGCGACTTGAGCGATCACGGTCGCATCGGCAAGGCCGAGGGCTGAGGCTAGTTCGGATTGAAACACGTTGCGGCGTGTGGTGTTTGAGCGCGGTTCGAACACTGCCCAGAGGCGACGACCGGGGAATTTTATTCTCAATGCGAGAAGGGTTTCACGAATGGCGGTGGGGTGATGGCCGAAGTCATCGATGATCGTGATGCCGCCGGATTCGCCGTAAACTTCCATCCGGCGTTTGATTCCACGGAAGGTTTGAAAGGCGGCTCGGATTTGCGTCGGGGTTAGGCCGCAGTGCAAGGCACAGGCCGCAACAACGAGCGCATTCCGCACGTTCAATTCCCCGGTCAATGGAATGGTGAAACGTTCGTTGGCGAGATCGAACGATGAGTGGTCCCCGGCTAATTCTATCGTCTGCGCCTGCGAGTCGTTGCCCGGAGTCAGGCCGAAGCGGCGCACAGGGCAATGCTTGATTCCGAGCAACCCCTCGAGGTTCGGTTCATCCCCATTGGCTAAAAGTAATCCGTTTCGAGGGACGAGGTTGATCAGTCGTTTGAAGGAAGTCTGGATGGCAGCTAAGTTCTCGAAGATATCCGCGTGATCGAATTCCAGATTGTTGATGAGAACCACTTCGGGGAGGTAATGAAGGAACTTGCTCCGCTTATCAAAGAACGAGGTGTCATACTCATCGCCTTCGATGATGAACCATGGACTATCGGTGAAGCGTGCGCCCTGACCTAGATTTGTCGGAATGCCACCAATCAGAAAACTGGGGTTGTAACCGGAATGTTCGAACACCCACGCCAGCAAGGAAGCGGTGGTCGTCTTTCCATGGGTTCCTGTCACTACGAGGGAACGTTTTCCTCGAATAAAGAACTCCTTGAGCAATTCCGGGAGTGAACAATAGCCCAGTTTGCGTTCGAGCACGGCTTCTGCTTCCGCGTTACCTCGCGAAATTGCATTTCCAATTACCACGAGGTCGGTGGAAGAAGCCAAATTCGACTCGCGATACCCGCAGAATACCTCAAGACCGCGTTCCGCTAAGAACGTTGACATCGGGGGGTAAACGTTTTCATCGGAACCGGTCACGATGAACCCCTTTTCCTTTAGGGCTACGGCCGTTGCGGCCATGGCTGTTCCACCGATGCCGATGAAATGAACGCTGCGAACTTTGGAGAACATAAAAACTTAGACCTCAACACGAGGGTTGAACTTGACGGTCGGAGAGGGACGAACTCATTTCTTGGGACGAAAACCTGCTGGAAGACTCGATGTGGTTGGGGTGGACTCGGGCGACGCACTCTCTCTTGATTCGCTCGTTGAAGTGGGATCCTCGAAGGGTAACCCCATTTCGATGAGGCGTTTCCGCGCTTTGGTGGCGGCTGGCATGGTTCCGTGTTCGACAATAATCCTCCGGAGAAGTTCCACAGCTTTGGGTTCTTGGTCCAAATGAAAATACAAGTTGCAGAGGTGAATCGCTGTCCAAGCCCAACGATCTGGCGTGAATTGATGCGATAACACTTCCTCATACTCCAGAGCAGCAGCGAGGAGGTTATTCAGATCTTTTTCGTAGATTTCAGCGATCCGAATGGCGGCGTGGATTTCGCGCGGATGTTTCTGGAGGTATTCACGCAAAAGACTGATCGCCTCGAGATGGTTCCCAGCAGCCCACTCGGTTTCGACCTTTTCATAAGCCGAGTCCTTGATGGCTTTTTTGTCGTCGTTATACATCAACCGTAAGGCGCGGTTCCCTGTAAAACTCGAAAAGTCGTAGGCGATCATGATGGCCAGACCGATAATGCCGGCGAGAGCGCAACCTATCCAAAATCCGAGATTCTTCCGATGACCGAGGCCGTGATTGCGATGCATCGCTCCGGTCGAACTCAGATCGATATCGAGACTGGTGCTATCGACCGAGGAAGGAACGCTAGATGTTGCCGAGGATTCCACACTGGCGGTCGCAAGGGAGTTCGTCGTGAGCTTGTTGGTTGATGCGAGTGAATTGGTCGGATTTCCACCACTGCTTAACCGCACCACGTTCGTAGTAGATTGAGTGGAACCCGGTAAACCCGTCCGGTTGGTTGAAGCGGCGGAGGGTGTTGGGGAGATCGGAGCCGACAGAACTCGTTTTAGGTTATAACCCGAAACAAGGGCGAGGGTCAGGAACCCCACATACAGAATCAGTTTCAATCCACCGTTCATAGTGACGCAGCGCATTGGAAGCTACCGAGGTCAAGGGCACGTTGGAAGCCCTTTTTCCCCCCGCCTCAATCCTGCCGGCGGGCGGCCCGTGCTGCTAATCGCTGAAGGCATTGAAATGCGTTGGATTTGGCCTCTTCTAGGGAAGCGATTTCAGGAACGATCGAGAAGGATTTGAAATTGGGCCAAGGCACCGTGTCCAAATCCACCGTGACCGCACCCGCTAGACACAAGCAAGGTTTCCCGGCACGAGCGGCTGCTTGCGCAATGACTCCAACTCCCTTGCCCATGAGCGTCTGAGAGTCCATCGCTCCTTCGCCCGTGATGATCAAATCGGCCTCTTGAATGCGACTTTCCAACCCGGAAAGCTGCGCGAATATTTCTCCACCCGACCGGAAAGAGCCTCGGCAGAATGCCTTTAAACCAAAACCCAAACCGCCTGCTGCGCCTGCTCCCGGTAAAATCGAATAATCTTCTCCGTGATGTTGTTGCATGACCTCAGACAGCCTTCGCAGACATGCCTCAGCCTTGGGGAAATCTGATTCTCGCAACCCTTTCTGGGGACCATAGACCCGACTGGCTCCATCATTTCCCAATAGAGGATTCGCCACGTCCACTGCGATGATAAACCCATCAAATTCAAGTGCGTTCGAAGGCGGTTCCACTCGATCCAACTGAGACAATTCCGTCCAATGTTGGATTCCTACGCCACGAGAATCCAAGAATTTCCAACCCAGCGAACGAGCCATCCCGAAGCCACCATCGTTCGTGGCACTGCCACCAATTCCCACAAAGATATGGCGAGCCCCTTCGTTTTGCACCTCCCGGAAAACTGCGCCGATTCCGTAAGTATCTAATTGATTGGGATGGAATTGGCCGGTGGGCAGCAATGCCAATCCGTTTACTTGGGCCGTCTCGACAATGGCGGTGGCAGTTTGTTTCTGAAGCCACCACTCTGCATCACGCGAACGCCCAGCCGAATCAATGGTGGAGCACGTCCGACGCTCCGCACCCAATAACTTTCCCAACACTTCACCGAACCCGTCGCCGCCATCCGCCATCGGCAAGCATTCTACCTTGTCGCTGGGTCGCACCTCACCCCAACCAAGCGCGATGGCCTCAGCGGCTTGGCGAGCTGTTAGTGTGCCCTTGAATTTATCCGGGACGACTAGAACGCGTAACGACATATGTTGACCCGATTTGACTCACTGTGGCACCGATCCATCCTCGATTATCGGTTTGAGGTGTAACCAAACCTTTGCTGATCGGGTCAAAGGATAGGTGATTTAATGATCTACGTCCCGAAAGTTTTTGTCTCTATGAAGTTCCGATTCGGTGCATTTCTAGTTTTTTTATACCTGTGGCTTGGGGTGCCTTTGCGTGTCCTTGCAGCGGATTCTCGCGTGCATTTCTCTATTCGAGATGGGATCTCATCGGTTCAAGTCGAGGGTGAGGCGGATGAGGAGTGGCGATTTCAGACTTCGGAAGATTTAGTGACTTGGACCAACGCACCGATTCTCGGAAGCGTTTTTGGAGGAATCGCGAATCTGAAAGCGGTTCCCATCAATACGGTGACTCGCGAACGGCAATTCGTGCGAACTACACGAACGGATGGGTTGTTTGACACACAACTTTTTCGCAAAGTGAGTCTGACCTTCACGAACTCGAATTGGACCACGTTGTTGGCAAACGCTCGATTGAGCGGTGGCAACGTTCCCGGCGTCGCGACATTAGCCAATGGGGTGACCATCACGAATATCGGAGCGCGGTATAAAGGGAATTCCTCTTATGATCTTGGAGGGAGCAAAAAGTCGGTCAATTTAGACATCAATATTTATAACCCCGAAGCCCGCGTCATGGGCTATCGAGCGATCAATTTCAATAATTCTGCAGGGGACTATACCCTGATGCGTGAACCCCTTTATTTTAATGTGATGCGTGAGTATGCGCCTTGCCCGCACGGAGCGATGGCGATGCTGACGATCAACGGCGTGTATTGGGGCGTTTACTCCATGGTGGATCAAAACAATAACGATCTACTCGACGATTGGTTTCCGAGTCACGATGGGGATCGATGGCGTGCTCCAAATATTGGAGGGGGCACAGGCGGTGGCGGTGGAGGAGGGTTTGCTAGTGCCGCTTCTGCTTTCAGCTATTTGGGAGCGACCGCCTCGAGTTACGCAAACAATTACGAACTGAAATCCGACCTCACGACCAATACTTGGCCACGATTGATCAACGCGATCAACGTTCTCAATAACACTCCTGTCGCGGATCGTTGGGACAAGGTTGAAAACGTGTTCGCGGTGGATCGTTGGCTCTGGTTTCTCGCGGTTGAGAATCTTTTCGTCGATGATGACAGCTATTGGAATAAGGGGGCCGACTACGCTTTTTATTACGAACCCGAAAGCGGCCGCATCCATCCTGTCGAACACGATGGGAACGAATCTTTCACTTCCGCGATGGGGATCACTTCCGGACTCTCCCCGGTTCAGGGATCGACTGGAACCAATCGTCCATTGCTTTCGAAACTCCTGCCGATCCCAGAGCTACGCCAGCGTTATCTGGCGCACATGCGCACCATGTTGGAGGAACGGTTTAATCCCACTTACCTCACACCCGTCATCAACCATTATCATCGTTTGAGCGTCGCAGATATTATCACGGATCCAAAAAAGAATTTTACGATGGCATCTTACACCAACGCCTTGGTTGCGTTGCGAACATACGTCACTAATCGTTATAAATTCCTCACCAACCATGTTGAGCTTCGGCCTTTGCCGCCCCAGATTGTAGCGGTTAATCCCCCTTCCGCGTCTCCATTGCCGGACGAGATCCCTTACATCACTGCCCAGATCGCTGCGGTCGGCACCAACGGGATCAGCTCCGTTTGGCTCTATTGGCGGGATAAACCCTATGGTCGGTTCTCTATGTCTCAGATGTGGGATGACGGGACCCATCAAGATGGGGCTGCGGATGATGGGTTGTTCGGTAGTTCCACGACTAATTATCCTGCCGGTAACAAAATCCATTATTATGTCGAAGCTCGTTCGGCGAATCCCGCCAAGGCTGCAGCATATTCCCCCGCGCGTGCGGAACAGCAAACCTATTCCTACCGTGTGGCACTCAC
>SXQI01000045.1 GCA_005793025.1 Verrucomicrobiales bacterium | reverse complement strand
TGGCACGAGTAATCGTTAACCGCCTTTGGCAACACCATTTCGGGCAGGGCTTGGTCACAACACCGAATGACTTTGGTGTTCAGGGAGCCAAACCTTCTCACCCTGAATTATTAGACTGGCTGGCATCGGAACTGATTCGAGGAGGGTGGAAGTTGAAGCATCTGCATCACTTGATTATGACGAGCGATGCCTACCAACAAAGCACACGAACTACGCCGCCTCGGTTAAAAAAGGATCCGACGAACTCGTTGTTGTCTCGTAGAATCCCCCAGCGGTTGGAAGCGGAGTCGATCCGTGATTCCTTGTTATTTGTTTCTGGTGTCCTCGACACGAATATGTTTGGTCCCGGAACGCTGGACGATGCGAGTCGCAGGCGAAGTATTTATTTTACCGTTAAACGCAGCAACTTGGTTCCTGCGATGCAAGCCTTCGACGCACCTGAACCGCTGGTGAGTCAAGGCACACGACCGACAACGACTGTTGCCCCTCAAGCATTACTGCTGATGAACAGCGATAACGTGAGATCTTGGGCTCAGTCTTTCAGCAAACGAATCGCACCAACACCCAATACAACACTCACTGAGACTGTGGCGACCGCCTATGACTTGGCATTCAACCGCCAGCCCACAAAACAAGAGGTGAAGAACTCATTACAATTCATCGAAAATCAACAGGCCCGATACACCACCGAACATCCAACGAATTCTCTCGCAATGGCGTTAACTGATTTTGCGCAAATCATCTTGAGTCTCAACGAATTCATCTATGTCGACTGACCTTGGTTTCCTTGATCGCCGTCAGATGTTGCGTCGTGCGGGTGCAGGCGCAGGAATGATCGCGCTGGCCCACCTATTCAAGACGGAAGGACTGGGGGCCCCTGCTTTAAAGGCAGCAGATCCATTGGCTCCTCGGCCGCCGCATTTTCCTGTTCGGGCGAAATCCGTAATCTGGCTTTTTATGAACGGTGGCCCAAGCCAAGTCGATACTTGGGACTACAAGCCTGCACTCGCCAAATGGGATGGGAAGGAACTCGAAGGATTTGATAAGAAGACAGGTTTTTTTACAGAAGCCGTAGGTCCCCTGATGAAATCCCCCTTTTCTTGGCAGCAGCATGGAAAGAGTGGCACTTGGGTCAGTGAGATTTTTCCACACATGGCGAAGCACGTGGACAAGATGGCATTTATTCACTCGTGCCATACGGAGTCCAATAATCACAGCCCTGCCCTGTTCATGATCAATACAGGGTCAACACGGATGGGGTTCCCTTGCGTCGGATCGTGGGCAACCTACGGTTTGGGAAGCGTGAGCCGAAATTTGCCGGCGTTTGTCGTGATGAGTGACCCCCTAGACCGAGGCCTCCCCAAAGGTCAGGCCAGCAACTGGGGGGCGGGCTTCCTACCGAGTGTTTACCAAGGGACATGGCTTCGACCCAAAGGGGATCCAATCTCGAATTTAAGAAGACCCAGCGGCATGGGTGAATCGGCTCAACGTGCCCAGCTTGATCTACTGGCAAAACTCAACCGTCAAGGGATCACCCATTCCCCTCTTGAGAGCGAACTCAACGCGCGAATTCAAAGTTTTGAATTAGCCTATCGAATGCAAACCGCAGCCCCAGAAGCATTCGACATCGAACGTGAACCGGAGCACATCAAAAACCTGTATGGAATGGATCAAAAACATTGTCGCCATTTCGCAGCCCAATGTCTCACAGCACGTCGCATGGTGGAACGCGGCGTCCGTTGTGTTCAAATCTATTCCGGAGGAATGGAGAATCAACGGAGTTGGGATGGGCATGAGGATATTGTTGGCAACCACCGTGGGTTTGCGAGTGAGACAGATCAACCCATTGCTGGATTGTTAGCTGATCTTGAGCAACGAGGATTACTTAACGAGACCCTCGTGATCTGGGGTGGAGAGTTTGGTCGACTCCCTATTTCTCAGAAGGGCGGAAAACCCGGGCGGGATCATAATCCCCACGCGTTTACTTATTGGATGGCTGGAGGCGGGGTTAAAGGAGGCGTCCATCACGGAGCCACTGACGAACTCGGGCACAAGGCAGCCGTGGATAAAGTCAGTGTGAACGATCTGCATGCCACGATCCTTCATCTTTTGGGGTTCGATCATGAAAAACTAACTTTCTTCCATGATGGCCGTAATTTCAGACTCACCGATGTGGCTGGGGATGTTGTGCGATCGGTCTTGGCTTGATTGGAACCCGAAATCTAACCACAACTCCTGTGATCGTGTTGCAAATGTCATCAACGAGTTTTCTTGCCCCTTGGCGAAGCGCCATTTTTTTATCATGCCTCGTTTCGGTTCTCTCAAATGGGTTGGTTATCAATACAGGTGCCACTGTTGAATTTAGCCGCGACATTGAGCCCCTACTGATCAAGCGATGTTACGAGTGCCACGGTCCCGACCAACAGAAATCGAAACTTCGCCTCGACTCTAGGGAAAACGCCCTTCAATCGGGTAAATCTGGTCAAATTGCTGTCGTTCCGGGCCAACCCCATAACAGCGAGATGATTCGACGGATTACTGCATCCGATCCGGACGATCTGATGCCACCGAAAGGAGCTCCTCTGACTGTTCACGAAGTTGCAGCACTGAAACAATGGATTCAGGAAGGAGCGATCTGGCCTGCGGTCGACCCTCTAAAGCACTGGGCATTCTTGAAACCGGTGAGACCAATCGTTCCAACCGTTTCGAACACTAGCTGGGTTCGGAATGAAATTGATGCGTTTGTCCTCGCCCGATTGGAAAAGGAGTCTTTAACCCCACAGGAAGAGGCAAAACGTGAAACATTGGCACGAAGGTTGAGCCTAGACATCACGGGGTTACCGCCTTCATGGGAGCAGGTGCAGTCTTTCGTCAAGGATCCCTCTCCCGATGCCTACGAACGTCTTGTCGATCAACTCCTAAGCTCTCCCCATTATGGAGAGCATATGGCTCGAGGGTGGCTAGATCTCGCTCGCTACGCTGACTCCAACGGCTATCAAGTCGATTTAGCACGTTCGATCTGGCCCTACCGAGAGTGGGTGATTAATGCTTTCAACAACAACCAATCCTTCGACCAGTTTACGATTGAACAATTGGCTGGAGACTTACTCCCTACCCCTACCCTGCAACAACAAATCGCGACGGGTTTCAATCGGAATACCAAGTTGAACGATGAAGGAGGAGGAGATGAAGAGGAATACCGGGTCAAGGCGGTGAAAGACCGCGTTGCGACAGTGAGTGCCACATGGCTGGGGCTAACACTGAATTGCGCCGAATGCCACACGCACAAGTATGACCCCATTACTCAGGAGGAGTACTACCAATTCTTCGCTTTTTTTAATAACACCACAGACGGAGGCAATTACAACCCGGCCCCCACGGTTGAGGTGCCAAAACCCAATCTCAGCGAAACCGAGAATTATTTCCAAGCCCGACTGAAGCAAACGAAACAAGCGATTTCCGACGCTGAAACAACTCTGAATTCAGAGCAAGCAATTTGGGAGAAGCTTGTCGCAAATAAGGGATCGATTTGGAATGTATTAACCCTGACGAACGCTTTTTCGAATGGGGGATCCAGCTACACGAACATGTCGGATGGTTCCCTACTAGGAAAAGGTGTAAACCCGATTTACGACACGATCACTGTGGATGCCGATACGGATGTAGAGGGCATCACGGCTGTACTCTTGGAGGTTTTACCCGATCCAAGCCTCCCTCATAAGGGACCGGGCCGATGGGACAAAACGGGCAACTTTATTCTCGATGAATTTTCCCTAAGCGCAGTCCCCAAAACCGGGCCTTGGCCAGCGGATACCAACCGTTTGTTTTCAACCGCGACCGCAGACTGGGAACAGCCCTTCTACCTCGCTGAGCACGCCGTAGATCGAAATGCAAAAACAGGATGGGCTATCGGTCCTCGTTTCGGAGAACGTCACCACCTCATCGCGGAGCTTAAGAATCCAATATCGTTTCGAGGGGGAAATCACCTCACTTTTCGGTTTGATCACTATCACGGGAATAGCCACTGCGTTGGCCGGTTCAGACTCTCCGTAACAACCGAAACAGATCCAAGGATGCGATGGCCAGTTTCGGAAGAAATCAGACAAATAATCACCACAGAACCGTCTCATCGCACCAAAGAAAAATCGGTTCTACTTGCCTCTTTTTATCGCCAGACCTCTCCGACTCTTCGAAAACTTGACCGAGAACAGTTCCAACTCGAGCAACGGTTGAAGGAACTAGCGACCCAGAAGTTCTCAACTTTGGTCATGAAAGAGCGAACCGCAGCGCAATCTCGGCAGACTCATGTGCATGTTCGTGGAGATTTTCTGATGAAAGGAAAGGCTGTAACCGCTGGAGTTCCTGCTTCACTCCCTCCGTTGATTCCTAATCAACCGACAAACCGATTATCGCTCGCGAGATGGCTTGTCGATCCCAACCACCCACTGACAGCCCGCGTCGCTGTGAATCGATTTTGGGAACGCTATTTTGGGATGGGTTTGGTCAAGACCAGTGAAGACTTCGGGAGACAAGGGGAGGCGCCCTCTCACCCTGAATTGCTTGACTGGCTTGCCACGGAGTTCATCCGGACGGATTGGGATATCAAAGCCATGCAAAAGTTGATTGTCATGTCTGCTGCATACCGGCAAGACGCAGCAACCGACCGCACTCGTTTGGAAAAAGATTTTTATAACCGACTCATATCCCGAGGCTCCCGATTCCGAATGGACGCAGAAATGATTCGAGATCATGCACTCAAAGTGAGTGGATTATTCAACCCGAGGTTAGGAGGGCCTAGTGTCTATCCAGTTCAACTTCCAAACCTTTGGAAGGAAATTGGGTTTCTGCGCCCTGAAATCGGCATGGACGAATGGCCCACAAGTGAAGGCCCGGATCTCTATCGACGTGCGATCTATACCTTTTGGCGTCGCGTTTGCACTTATCCGACCTTCGCAACTTTTGACGCGCCCAGCCGAGATGTTTGCGTTTCTCGGCGTCCACGCACCAACACTCCCCTACAGGCCTTGGCTGCCCTGAACGAACCCACATTGCTCGAAGCAGCGCGCGTATTTGCTCAACGCGTGTTGAGTGAAGGAGGGTCCACCTCTGAGAACCAGATGGATTTTGCCTTTCACCAATGCCTCGGCCGTTCACCGACCTCTGCGGAGCGTCGCCGATTGATTGCATTCCTCGAACAACAAATGAAGAGTTTTAGAAAAGATCCTATTTCAGCAGAACAACTCCTTGCCATCGGTTCGATCGAGCGACCTGCAGGGTTAGAAACGGGGAAACTTGCAGCATGGATGATGGTGGCTAACGTGCTTTTTAACTTGGACGAAACTTTAACCAAAGGCTGATTCGTGTTTCTGAATCCTCTAGACCAAATCAAACAGAACACTCGCCGCCGATTTCTCCAGCAATGCGGCGCAGGCATGGGTGCGCTCGCCCTAGGGTCGCTCTTCGACCCTAAATCACTGATGGCTTCGGAGACACCGCGAATCCTTGGGATACCTCACTTTGCTCCAAAAGCTAAGAACATCATCTACCTTTTCCAGTCGGGTGGCCCATCGCACCTCGATCTTTTCGATCCTAAACCTGAGCTAGCGAAGCGTGATGGTCAACAGGTTCCCGAAGAGTTGGTAAAGAACATCCGCCTAGCGCAGATTGGTAAAAACTCAAAACTATTAGCGTCTCCATATAAGTTTTCCCAATGCGGCAAGTCTGGCATGTGGCTCAGTGAATTATTGCCTCAACTCAAAACCATCGCCGATGATGTTTGTTTCGTGCAGAGTTTTTATTCCGAGGCATTCAATCATGATCCCGCAACCCTCTTCATGAATACTGGAGCCCAGCTCGCAGGGCGTCCTGCCATGGGTTCATGGTTCAGTTATGGTTTAGGGAGCGAAAGCAAAAACCTCCCCACGTTCGTGGTGTTGATGACTGGGGTTGGCCAACCGCTGACCAATGCTTCGTGGGGGAGTGGTTTTCTGCCGACGATTCACCAAGGCGTCACCCTCCGATCACAGGGTGATCCCGTCCTTTATGTCGGAAACCCTGAGGGAATGGGAACTCAACGGCGTCGTCAGGCACTCGACGTGATTAAAGCACTTAACCAAGCCCGTTATGATGTTCTGCACGATCCAGAAATCACGACCCGAATTGCCTCTTACGAGATGGCATACAGGATGCAGACTAGTGTGCCTGAGGTGATGGATATCTCGAAAGAGTCACCGAGCACGCATGAACTTTTCGGCACCACTCCAGGACGGGCCTCGTTTGCGAACAATTGTTTGTTGGCACGCAGATTGGTAGAACGCGGGGTTCGATTTGTTCAACTCTATCATCGAGGTTGGGATCATCATGGTGGGCCTGATGGCAACCTTGTATTCGATCTCAAGAAACGTTGCGCTGAGACCGATCAACCAGCCGTGGCTTTAGTAAAAGATCTCAAGCAACGAGGTTTATTGGATGAAACACTTGTTCTTTGGGGGGGAGAATTCGGACGGACCCCGATGATGCAAGGTGCCTTGAGATCAGATCAAATTGGCCGTGATCATCATCCACATGGTTACACGATTTGGATGGCTGGTGGTGGGATCAAACCGGGGATTGTTCATGGTAAAACCGATGAATTTGGATTCCATGCGGTTGAGAAAAAAGTCCATGTCCATGACCTTCACGCCACGATTCTCCATCTATTCGGGGTCGAACATACAAAGCTCGTTTACCGCTTTCAGGGGCGCGATTATCGCCTCACCGATGTGCATGGCGAGGTCGTAAAAGGAATCCTCGCCTAAAAAGATGCCCAATGATCAGGGCGGGAACCCGATCGCTAATTTTATCGCCGAATACTCTGGGTGAATCTCCCCTGTTCCGGTTCGAATGGTCAATGGCGGTTCGTCCCAAGTTCTCCCACCCATCCACGAGGGGAGGTCGCTGCGGCGCATCATCGCGAACAGCGAAAGTAACGGAGGCTCCCCTTCGCGAAACACCACAACACGGCGACGCACTATCGTCAAACCGGCAGCATCCGCACCAGCGATCACACGTGCATTTTGTGAGGGTTCCACGGGGAATACCCCAACAAACATGCCGCCCGGGGAAAGATGACGCGAAGCAGTGAGGCAATAATCCGCAATGGTTCCTCTCACCTCAAACCGGCATGCAATTTTCTGGGGATGCTCTGACTCAACCCCCGTTCCAAGTGGAAAGTAGGGAGGACTTCCAAGCACCAAATCAAATTGATCCGTCCCTGCCAGCACTTGTGGATCTCGAAAATCACCTAGCCGGATTTCAAAACGGTCGGTGATGCCGTTGAAAACTGCTGATTTTCTCGCGAGCCGCACGCTATCCTCTTGAGCCTCGACCGTCACGAATTTCGCCCCGGGCAACCGCCACGCCGCGATCATTCCAACGGAACCCAAGCCACTCCCAAGGTCCAATACTCGATCAGCCCTAGGACACCAAGTCGTTCCATACCATGCTGTTAAAACATCATCCGTTGAAAAGCGATGTCCGTGTTTGAGTTGAAATAATCGATAGAAACCAGAGATTGCATCCAGAGTTTCGTCCTCCGGAACCTCGACATCCGCTCCAACAATCGGCCCTGGTTTCGCCCAATTCTTGAAGCATGGATCGCGCTTTAGTTTCACCAACATTTCAACAATACAGGTAACATCCAAATCAATGGATTCCGAATGAATTCAGAAGTGGTGGGCGTGGCGGGAGTTGAACCCACAACCTGCGGCTTCGGAGGCCGTCACTCTATCCAATTGAGCTACACGCCCACGTTGTTAGATCACGTTAAGGGAACTTCTCCTAGGTCGCAAATCTTTTGCGTTGTGAAACGTTTACTTTTTGACCCTGCTTTTCTATCGTGATGGCCACACTTTCTATGGGTCAGATGCGATTCGCTGGAGTCATTTTTTTTGTAATGGGTTGGGTGCTTTTCACGGGTTGTAAGCCCAAAGTCCCTACTCCGGAACTAGATAATTTTTCTCGCCTCATGAACTCGGGCAAGACTTATTACGAGCAAGGAGATGCGTCTAAGGCACAAGCGGCTTTTAAAGAAGCGGTTGCAATTCAACCCACTTCCAGCGACGCCTATTTGAATTTGGCTAACGCGGCACTTCTAGGAGGACTCCCCGTGGAAGCACTTGCAGCAACGGCGATCGTGATCGAGCGGGATTCTAATTCGGCTGCAGCACACTACGTGGCAGGATGTGCGCATCGACGATTGAATCATCTCTTGGAAGCAGTTCAGTCCCTGCAAACGAGTAAAGACCTTAACTCGGACGTTTCAGCAACCAGCTTCCAGCTAGGGTTGGCTCACTTTTCCTTGAAACATTGGGAGGAGGCCGCGACTGAGTTCAGATCCGCCGTGGATCTCGAAACTGACCATCCCTCGGCCCATTACAACCTTGGTCAAACATTGATCCGATTGAATCGAGCAGAGGAAGCGCAAAAGGAGCTTGATACTCACCGAGATATTCTTGCCAAGAGGGTTGGGCCACCGCCGACCGCCTCTTCTCTGGAGCGTTCGATCCATACCGCAATTGTGGCTCCGTTCAAACTTGAGCAACCCCAGAAAAACGCGAACCCGATCAAGTTTTTCAACATGACCTCCCAAGCCTTTGGAAGTGCAGCAACCCGATATCGACCTCCGATAGGAATCATGGACATCAATCAACGAGGAGCCAATGACCTATTCGTGTTGGAAGACGGTCAAGGATTCCGGCTGCTCTGGAACACTAACGGCGTTTTTACTCCATCAGCTCGTTCGATGCCTCGATTGACAAATGGCCAATATCACAAATGCCTAGTCGCCGATCTTCAGAATGACCGCTTTGAAGACGTAATCGTCATTGGTAACGAAGGTTCACACGTGTTTAAGTTTGCCACCAACGGCCTGTTTACCGAGGTGACCGCTTTCACTCGCCTAAAGAATCTTGCGGCTACGGATGCCGCCCTCGTAGATCTGGACTTTTCTGGGAAACTCGACCTGTTGACTGTCAGCGCACAAACCAATGACCTTAGGTTGTTCCGGAATCTAGGTAATTTTACGTTTAAAGACATCACCAGCACTTCAGGCATTCCTTCCACCCTGTTGGTCAATGGAGATCTTCTGGTCGAGGATTGGAACAACGATGATTTGATGGATGTCATCGTAGCTAAAAAAGGTGAACCTCCCTTCCTCATGCTGAAAATTCGAGGGGGCACGCTCTCACCAACCAACTCCGCTCACCCTTGGTCGAAGGGGAAAATCCTTGCGAGTGGAGACCTGAATAACGACCTCCGTGCAGATCTGGTTACCTTGGAAAACCAACAAATCTCGATCAATTTCGGCGGATTGACCGAGCGCCTGCTTGTGTCAGTCCCGGCGAGCTCAATCACTGCCATCGAGTTGGTGGATTATGACAACGATGGTTGGTTGGATATTTGCACTGTCGGTGAAGGACTACACCTCTACCGAAACCTAGGAGCATCCGGATTTGAGGATCAATCGAAAGGGATCGGTTTGAATGAGATCCACGGAAACATCGATGAAGTGCATTTCGCAGACTTTGATCAAGACGGTGATAGCGATTTATTGACGGCTTCGAGCACGGGTGGCTTGGAACTTTGGCGCAATGAGGGAGGTAACGCCAATCACCAATTGAAGGTAAGACTTTGGGGAAATCGCTCCAACGCGAGTGGAATTGGAGTGAAGATTGAAACCCGATCGGGAGGTCTCAGAAACGTGAGGTCAATCTCGAAACTCCCTGTAGAAATCGGCGTTGGACGTGCCAAACAGTTAGATGCTGTAACAGTCCATTGGTTCAACCTCTC
>SXQI01000044.1 GCA_005793025.1 Verrucomicrobiales bacterium | reverse complement strand
TTCCATTCCGCATTTGCCGTGTTTAGCGAATTTGAATTGTGGACCTAGAACGGCGGCGTCTGATCGGATGAAGGCGAAGCGTTGCCCCCCGTGGATGGAAGCTGGGAGTGGTTTCCCCTGAAGTTTAACAAGTTCGGGTTTATAGTCGAACATGTCCAACTGACTGGGGGCGCCTGCCATGAATAGGTGGATCACACGTTTCGCTTTGGGTGCGAAGTGGGGCGGACGAGGTGCCATTGGGTTGGCGGGCGAGGCGGAGCTTAGAGCACGGGTTGCGAGTGGTTGTGTAAGCAAGGAGGCGAGAGCGAGTTTACCGATCCCAATTCCGCATTCATTAAAGAAGTGCCGACGAGTAACGGTTTGTGCGTAGTGCCGGAGTGGATCCATAGTTATTCCTTGGTAATAGCTTCGTCGAGGTTGAGAACGGCACGGGCGACCGTCACCCATGCAGCAAGTTCTGGATTCGATGGATCCTTAGTCGCTGTGATTTTGGCAGGATCAAGTTCCTTGGCAGTGAATCGTTGGGTTTGTTTTTGGTAAAAATCGATCAGCATTGCCTGTTCCTCAGCGGTTGGGGGACGAGTCAAGCATCTGCGGAAAAGTGACGTGGCTTTGCTAGGGATGTCACCCGGTTGATTCGCGACCTGTTTGCCTAGGGCTTGGGCCATTTCCATCATCATGACGTCGTTCAACAGGGTAAGTGCCTGCAACGGCGTGTTGGAAACCTCGCGACGAGCAACGCAGGCCTCGCCTGTGGGGCCGTCGAAGGTGTTGAACATAGCGAAGGGCGCAGTGCGTTTCGCGAAGGTGTAGAGGCTCCGTCGGTAACGATCCTCCCCCGTGCTGGCAGTCCATGTGAGCGGCCCGTAGGCTCCCTCTGTGGAAACACTCGCCGGTTGGGGGGGGAAAACGCTCGGGCCACCGATTTTTGGTGAGAGCAATCCGCTAGCCCTTAGTGTGGAATCGCGGACTAATTCTGCATCCACACGGTAGCGTGGTCCACGTGCGAGTAAGATGTTTTGTGGATCGCGTTCTGTGAGGTCGGCACGGATGTCGGAGGATTGTTGGTAAGTGGCGCTTGTGACAATGAGTTTGTGGAGTTTTTTGAAGGACCATCCACGATTTCTAAATTCCACGGCGAGCCAGTCCAGTAACTCAGGATGCGAGGGGGCTGCTCCTTGAAATCCGAAATCCTCGAGGGTTGGCACAAGGCCCCGTCCGAAGAAAGCCTGCCACTGGCGGTTGACGATGACTCGAGGAGTTAATGGATTTTTTTGCGATACGAGCCACTGTGCGAATCCTAGCCGGTTTGTGGGTTGCTTAGGTTCGAATTTGGAAATGAATGCAGGGACTGCAGGAAAAACTTGATCGAGGGGTTGTAGAAACTCTCCTCGATTATGCAGGAAAGTTTTGCGTGTGGAACCCGCAGGTCGCTCAGAGAGGATCAAGGTGGTTGTAGGCTTGGGAATTGAATCTCGAAGTTGTTGGATTTCCTTCCTAGCCTCGGCTAGTTCGGGTGCGGTATTCAAGAACTGTTGGCGAAGGTTGATCTGATCTGAGGGGGTTCTGTTTTGTTGAGATTTAACCATGGATGATTCGATCTCACTGGAGAGGCCTCGGGCCTCGGCGGGTTGTTGATCTGAAGTGACCGAGATGCGAAATCGTCCTAAGCCGCAGGCGAAATACTTTTCAAAAAGCATGTTCAATTGGAGGCCTTGATCCGAGGTCAGGGGTTCTCTGAGGACGAAGACTGCCGCATGAGGCTTACCGTCACCATTGCCGATCGACCACCCCGTCAAGGGGTTGTCATCGATCGTGCCTTCACCTCCCTGTGGACCAACCGAAGGTGCGCCTTTGGCGTAGTCGACCGTAGCACTTTTGATCGCAATGGGTTTGCCGGCTGTGGAGGCTTTGAATTCGCAAAGCAGAAAATCGCCCTCTGGTCCTTCGTAATATGCACGGCCAGGGCCGCCTCGTGGCAGACTCGGGTGGGGTAAGGCCTCCAACCTGATTGCGGTGATGTTTCGAATAGGGGTATTATAGCTGACTTCGTAAGTGTCCTTTTTGGTCTGATCTCCACTGGCCAAGACGGAGTCGTCGTCGAGGATAGTTAGGATCGGTTCATTGCTTTTGGCGGCAACAGGTTTCATGGTCGTCCATTGGACCGCCTTGGCAGCCTCAATCTTTAACCAAGCTTCGAAATTCTTCTCCAATGCCTGATGGCGTCGCACATCCAAGGGAACGCTGCTTTTGATGGGTAATCCCAAGCTCAGTTTTACTCCGCCCATCACATGTTTTGCCCCATGCTGTTGTTCGAATTGGATTTCACAGCGTGTTCCAGCAGTAAGTTTTATCGGAGTTCCGAATTCGAAGGTGGCAGCGTGTTTTTTCGATTCTTGAGGACTGATGGCCCAACCCGTTTTGATATCTCCATCAATGGCCTTCTCCACGCCGAAGCTTGATTGAGAAAAATCTGCGCTGGCCTTCACCAATTTAATGGGGGCGAGCTCGTTTGCAGAATTGGATTCTGAAATCAGGAAACGCACTTCACTCAGGACAAAATTCCCACTCGCACTGAAACCGGAACCCTTCTTTGGAAGGTGTTCGCTTGGGAAAGTTTCCAAGCGGAATGATTGCACCTCGGTATCGTTTTGGATGGTGAAAGCGAAGCTGGCACTGGAAACCTCTTGTTCGTCGAATTGCCACGAACCATCTGCTGGCCGGTGAGTTGCGGTGCCCGGCTTGGTGGTAGCTCTCATGAGAGGGGTTTGCCATGTAAGTTCGTCGATGGAGAATTTCGAGGGTAACTCTTTTTCCAACTGGACTATTTTTCTTTCGATCTCCTGCTGTTTCTCCTTCAAATCAGAGCTAGGGAGATCCAGTTTTGGCTCGTCCGCGTTATTGAGCAAAGCCATGACTCGATAGTAATCATAGTGCGTAATGGGATCGAATTTGTGGGTGTGGCATTGGGCACAACCGATCGTTAGACCTAACCAAGCGGTCCCTGTTGTGCTGACACGATCGACCATGGCGTGGTAGCGGAATTCGAGAGGATCTGCTCCACCCTCTTCATTCAGCATCGTGTTACGATGGAACCCCGTAGCGATCCGGTCGCCGGACGTTGCGTTGGGGAGCATGTCACCAGCGAGTTGCTTAATTGTGAATTGGTCGAATGGCATGTCATCGTTCAACGATTGAATTACCCAATCACGGTAAGGCCAAATGGAACGTGCTCGGTCCTTTTCGTAACCATTGGTGTCGGCATATCGTGCCAAGTCCAGCCATCGACGGGCCCATCGTTCCCCGTAATGCGGAGAATCCATCAGCCGATCCACCAAGTTTTCAATTGCCTTGGAGTCTTTATCATTCACGAATGCCTCGGCTTCCTCAGGCGTGGGAGGAAGGCCGATGAGATCGAGATAAACTCGCCGAACCAATGTATGACGGGTTGCGGGAACAGAAGGTTGAATTCCTTCCTTCTCAAGGCGAGCCAAGATAAAGTGGTCAATGGCATTTTTAGGCCAAGACCTAGATTTAATCTTAGGGAGTTTCGATTGTTGAGGAGCAACAAAAGCCCAATGAGTCTCATATTGAGCTCCCGCAGCAACCCAGTCTCTTAACAATTGCTTTTGCTCAGGGGTAAGGGACTTTTTGGTGGCAGGTGGAGGCATCACCTCATCGGGATCAGTGGATAGAATCCGTTTGATCAGCTCACTCTCAAGAGGCCTTCCTGCGATAATAGGTCGTTGTCCCGATTTGGCGGGTTTCAACGATGAAGCGGCATCGTCCAGTCGCAGATCACTTTTCCGACCTTTATCGTCAGCTCCGTGGCATTTGAAGCAGTTTTCCGATAAGATAGGTCGAATGTCTCGGTTGAAACTGGGAGCAGAACGAGGAGCCGCTTGCGATGAAATGACACATCCAACGAACGTTAGGAAACAAATTGTTAAAACGGCAGTCGGTGTTTTCATGTGTGCTTAAAAGTCAGACTAGCCTAGGCAATTCACTTTTCAAACCAGATTTGGGGTAGGAGACCACCTCGAACCAAGCTTAAACAATTAAGACGGGGCAGACGGGGACGGCTTTGAGAAAGGCCTGACCATAACGCTTGGTGAGAATCCGGCCGTCTAGGACAACAACGATTCCGGAATCGCTTTTTGTCCGGATTAATCTCCCAACCCCTTGGCGAAATTTAAGGACTGCTTCGGGGAGTGAGAAATCAAAAAATGGTTTACCGCCTTCGGCTTCGATTTTTTCGAGGCGGGCTTCGATCAGTGGGTGATCGGGCACAGCGAATGGCAGGCGGGTGATGATAAGGTTGGAGAGTGCTTCACCGGGGACGTCAACGCCTTGCCAAAAACTTTCGGTGCCGAAGAGCACGGAGTTGATATCGGTTTTAAACCGTTCCAAAAGAAGGGTGCGAGGGGTGCCAGTGCCTTGGATATGGCACTCGATGCCCAGCTCATCAAAAAATGGTTGGAGTGCATCCGCCATATCCTGCATCAACCGGTAGCTGGTAAACAGAACCATCGCCTTTCCATGGGTCAGGCCGATGAAATGACGGAGCCAGTTTTCTAAGTCTCGTTGGAAGCCTAGCTCTCGAGGTTCGGGCATTTTGTTAACCAGATAAAGTTTCATCTGGTTTTCATAATCGAAGGGGGATCCAACCTGAAGTTGATCGGCATTGGAGCCCCCGACACGCTTGGCAAAATAAGTTAGGCCGGCACGGGCTTCGGGGCTAAGGCCACTCTGTTGTGCATTCATCGAGAGAGTGGCGCTGGTCATGATGATCGACGTGTCGGCCATGAATAGGCGGTCCTTGAGAAACTTCGCTACATCGATGGGAGCGGTGTGAAGGGTAATGTTTTTATAAGTTTTTCCTGATCGATCCACCCAATACACCAGTTCTTTCGTTTCGTGTCGGAGGAAAATCTTGATGTCCTCTAGAATTTCGCCGAGGCGTCGGTTGCATTCGATTAATTCTTGGCCCGTGTCGTTATCCTGAGTCGATTTGACCAGTTCGCTGATGGATTCTCGAACGCGTTGGAGAGCGAGAGTGATGTTGTCCTGAACTAAATCGGGGTGGCGAATCCGAAGCTCAGTCCAGAGACGTGATCCTCGGTTCGAAGGGTCCGCGTCGGGATAATTTAAAGGATCAGATTGCTTCCGATGCAATCGATCACATGCTTCTTCGACTTCGGCAAAGAAATGGTTTGAAGCATTGAGTAACTCTTCAACTTGGCGGGTGAGCTGACCTTGCATCAACAGACCGAGAAGTCCCTTTTTTGTGGCAGGATTCCAAAGGCGTTGGACCGCGAACCGAACTTGTGCGCTCGAGACTGCGCTGCCGATATGCTTTGAGGCAACATGTTCGAGCGTGTGGGCTTCATCGAAAACTAGGAAGTCGTTTTTGAACAGGATCCCGTTTTCAAGGTTTTCCTCGTTTGAACCGAGCAGCGAAAAAAAGAGGGTATGGTTCAGAACGAGCAAATCGGCTGCCAACATTTGACTACGTGCTCGCTGAAAGAAACAAATCTTGGAGTGGGTAGCGAATTCAGAGCCGTGGCCACAGAGTTTTGTAGAGCACAATCCTCGTTCGGAACAAACTTGTGCCCAGACTTTAGGATCAGGCTCGATCTCAAAATCAGAGAGGCTGCCGTCTTCAGTTTTTTGAGACCATTCATGGATGCGTTTGAGCTCTTCCTTTTCAGGAGAAGTGAACAGACCGTCTGCAAATTGTACGGCTTTGTGGAGGCGACGGGTGCAAAGGTAATTGCTTCGACCCTTCAGCATTGCGTAATTGAATGGGACGGGCAGGGCTTGGGTAAGCATCGGCAGGTCCTTGCCGATCAGTTGTTCCTGTAGGTTGATGGTGTGGGTACAAATGATCGCCTTTTTTTTGTTCGGCACCGCGTAAAGAATCGCCGGGATCAGATAACCAAGACTTTTTCCAACACCTGTACCCGCCTCCACAATGAGGTGGCGGCCTTGTTCGAGAGATCGTGCGACAGCGACTGCCATCTCCTGCTGCTGTGGCCGGTATTCAAAATTGCTCGCTCGAGAGAGAAGGCCAGAGTCTGAAAAAATGGACTGAACCTGAGCTACTAGATCACCTTCTGCAGACTGCAATCCGAGCGTAGGAATCATTCGATTTTGGATATGCTGATCTTAACTGTTTCGCACATGGCGGATCACCACGTCTTGAGCAGCCTTGTTTTTTACGATGAGATGATCAGGCAAAATACCGCGCCAATTGGTGTTAGGGTAAACAACGGATCGTTTCCCGATGATTGTGCCGGGATTGAGGACGGCGTTGCATCCAATATCGCATTCATCCCCAAGAATTGCACCGAATTTCCTGAGACCTGTATCTACAGGAACGCCTTCTTTTTCGACATAAACATTGCCCGGAACTAATTTCACATTGGAGATTTTAACACCTGCGCCTAGGTGAGATTTGTAGCCGAGAATCGAGTCTCCAACATAATTGTAATGAGGTGCCTGAACGCCGTTGAATAGGAATGAGTGCTTGAGTTCCGTAGAGTTTCCTACAACGCAGCTGTCTCCGACGATCACATCTTCGCGAATGTAGGCATTATGGCGGATCTGGCAGTTGCGACCAATGATCGCAGGCCCTTTAATCATGGCACCATGCTCCACAACCGTGCCTTCACCGATGAATACGAGGTCGCCGATAAACGGTTGCCCCTCAGCTCGGTGGTGTTGACCCGGCTTCAGGTGTTTTTGGATGTAGTCCTTTAACCGTTTCAACGCATCCCAAGCGTCCGTGCAACCTTCGAATAACGTGGCATGGTCTGTTTGTGTGAGGTCAAATAAATCAGCAGGTTTGAACATGGCGATAAGGTATTCTCCGTGAGCTTGGGGGCAAGCCAAGACCGCTTAGTTCTAACCGTTGTCCACCTACAAGCGAAAATCAAGGAACTAGCAAACGGTAAAAAATCACAGGGTCGGATGGGAAGGGAACGGTCAGGTCAAATCGGTGCGCTCCGGGGGTTAACTCCTGTAGGGTTTGCCAGTTGTCCAAGTCAACTGATCCCTGAAGGCGAATCAAGCGCAAGGATGGAACGGAAATCTGCATCAATAATGATTGATCTACACTATTTAAGCGGACCGATTCGATCGCCAGTGGCAGAGGCGCGGTCGGGTTGATGACATGGATGATAATACTCGATTCATTGCTGTAGGACACTCCGTCCCAAACTTTGAAACTGAAAGTGTCGGTTCCAACAAACTCTGAGTTAGCGATGTAAACCCAGTCGAGACCCATCCCGATGACTCGCCCAGATTTAGGTCCTTTGAGGAGGGTCGCAATGAGTGTGGTCTGTTGGTCATCCTCCGCAGGAACCCGCAAGGAGAAGGGCAGATTATTCGTAATTGTATAGATTGAATCCCTCGTTCGTGGGGGTGAATTGGGTTGGGAAACTTCAATCGTCATGGTCTCGCTTGCACTCGTGAGGAAACCATCACGGGCAGTGAAGCTGAAGCGGTCTGGACCGACATAATCCAACTCGGGCGAATAAAACCAGTCTCTGCCAGTCTGTGTGATTTTACCGTGCAATGGGGCCATAGTGATGTTGAAGTCGATGGGGTTCGATTCGAAATCAGTAGCTCCAAAGGGAATGATGCAAGGAACATTCGGTGTGGTGGTTATGCTGCCTCGGATGGCCGTTGGGGCAGTGTTGTTGGTCGTGATCAACAGGTTTGCCTGGGCTGATTTACTGAACCCTTGGCCATCGAAGAACCGGAAATCAAAGCCGTCATTTCCAGAATAACCAAACTTGGGTGTGTATCGCCACTGATCTCCTTCAGCAACCAATGTTCCTTGGATTGGTTTCTTAATGATTTCACTGATCAATGGATCCCCATCAGCATCGGTTCCAATCAACTGAAAGAGTAGCGATTGGTTGACAGCGGTGGTCCGATTGAATCCCTGAGTCTGAGGTAGGTTGTTAGTGCCCGTCACCTGCAATTTCACAAGGATGGGTTCGCTGTCAGCGCGGCCGTCATTTGCAACGTAGAGGAAGAAATCCTGACCAGTGAAACCGGCGTGCGGCGAATAGTTAGCGACAGTGGGGTAATTCATCAGTGAACCGTGCTGCGGAGCGTGGGTGATACGGTAGGTCAATCGATCAGCATCTGGATCGGTACCTGAAAAAGGGATCGAGAGAGATTTGTTTTTGTTCAGCGTCAGTGTTGCTGTCTTCCCTTGAGGGGGATCATTTCGGGGTTGGAATAGCAGTTCGATTGCCAAATTATTTGTGATCCCAGCGACGTCTCGGATGTCAATTCTGAGCAGTTCTGGACCGCTATAGTTCGTCGCAGGTTCGTAAAGGAGTGTGTGATGAGACTGGATGATGGAGGTTCCGTGGTTCCCATTATGGCATCGAATCAATTCCCCATCGAAACGACCCTGAAGGTTAATCGAGAGTGGCTGATCCTCTTGACCAAGAAAACGGTAGTTGGGGATCGCTTTAGCAGGTCGGATTGGCGGGGTCGGTGCGAAGCCGGTCATCTGTGAGTTTTGAGCGAGACTTGGCCATGGTGCGGTCTTCGGAGTAAAAACGCTCGGCATCGCCCATGCATAAATACTGAACCGCTGTTTGAGGCCAGCATCCTGAGGTTTGATTGCGTAGGAGCGGTCGTTGATTGAGAGTGCGATGAGATCTAGTTGCCCGTTTCCATCCAGATCGGTGGCGATGACTGGTGATGATTTATGATAAACTGCGGAAGAGTTGACCTCGAAGGGAAGGACAGCAGTTTCAGGATTAAAATGAAGGTTGATAGGTGAG
>SXQI01000043.1 GCA_005793025.1 Verrucomicrobiales bacterium | reverse complement strand
TTCTATGACGAGGACATTGTTTGTTCTCATGGGTGTATCTTCTTTCTTTGGTGTTTGTTTCATTGCTGATTAAACACTGGGATACACCCGCTTTCTCTTTTACACACTTTTTCTTACACCACCAATCGACCATTTTGCTCTAGTTGTAGATTGCAAATCACAATCCATACTCAACAATCACCCCATGAACACGAGTCGATTCCTACCCCGCGGACCAGCGCGCCTGAGTCTCCTCCTTGGCTCCTATTCCCTTCTGCTTGCGGGTTGCGTCTATCTTGCCTATGGGTTGCGTTTCGACTTCGAACTGAGCCGCTTCGATTTGGACAGTATTCTAGGCATTTGCGTTTGGAGTGTGGGGATCAAACTGGGATTCTTGATTGTTTTCAGGCATTTTGCAGGTCTTTTAAGCTACTTCAGTGTTCCCGATCTGAAACGGCTCTTTTACGCTGTTTCGCTCTCTTCGCTGATGATTCTGTTCATCCGACTGATTGGTCAGGGTTCTTTCCTCCCTCCGAGAGGTGTTATTCTGATCGATTTTTTAATTACCTTCCTATCCATCGCTGGGTTGCGCCTTGGAATTCGGTTAGCTCGAGCGCGATTTTCTGGTGTCAATGGCAGAGCGAATCGAAAACTCAAACATGTAGGCATAATCGGTGCTGGTGATGTCGGTGCTTCATTGGCCCGAGACTTGATGTCCAAACGTGGCCTTGGACTTCAGCCGGTTGTTTTCTTTGATGATGATGCCAAAAAGTGGCGGTCACGCGTGCATGAGATCCCCGTGGCTGGTGCTCCAGAGTCCATTCAAGCTCAAAAACTCGAATTTGACCTCGATATGGTCATCATCGCGATGCCCAGTGCTCCAGCAAAACGAATCGGAGAAATCGTGCGGGTTCTGCAACAGTCGCAGATCAAATTTGAAACCGTCCCTTCCATGGACCAGCTCGCCACAGGGCAAATCAAAGTCAGCCAACTGCGGGAAGTGGAGATTCAAGACTTACTCGGCCGAGACCCCGTAGTCTTGGAGACAGATAACATCCGTAAAATCCTTAAGGAAAAAGTAGTGATGGTCACAGGTGCTGGTGGGAGCATCGGTAGCGAACTATGTCGCCAGATTGCCTCATTTCATCCCCACCGACTGCTCCTCGTGGAACAATGCGAGGTTCAGGCTTTTCGGATTGAACAGGAAATGATCGAACTAGGCTATACGGGTTTAATCCTGCCATTGGTTGCGGATATCCTCGATGAGCCCCGAATGAGATCACTTTTTCAACGCTTCAGACCGCAAGTCCTCTTTCACGCAGCAGCGCACAAGCATGTGCCGATGATGGAGGCTCAACCCAGTGAAGCGTTGAAGAATAACAGCCTTGGGACCGCCCTTATGTGTGATCTAGCTCTGGAATTCAAGGCGGAGCGGTTCATCCTCATCTCCACCGACAAAGCCATCAACCCCACAAATGTGATGGGCGCATCAAAGCGGTTGGCAGAAATCTATCTCCAATCATTGCATTCAACGATTCCCGGACTTACGAAATTCATGGCCGTCCGTTTCGGCAATGTTCTTGGATCATCGGGAAGCGTGATCCCGACGTTTAAAAACCAAATTGCTGCTGGTGGTCCTGTAAAAGTAACTCACCCCGATGTCACACGCTTCTTCATGACCATCCCAGAGGCCGTGGGCTTAGTCTTACAAAGCGGTGCCCAAGGATCAGGTGGAGAAATCTTCGTCCTCGACATGGGTGAACCTATCAAAATAGTGGATCTGGCACGCCAATTGATCGAGCTGAGTGGTCTCCAACCCGAAGTTGATATCGAGATTGAGTATGTGGGTCTTCGTCCAGGGGAAAAACTTTTCGAAGAAATCTCTCACAAAGGGGAGAACCTTACCCCAACGACACACCCAAAAATAATGCGATTTGTGTCGGATCCAGCGAGCCACGAGATCGCCCGCAAAATGTTGGATAACCTATTGGTTGATGTTCACGAAACCGAACCCGCTCAGGTGAAACTGCGCTTACAAAAAGTCCTGCCTGAATACCGTCCATTTTTGAATTAAGAGTAACTTTTTCCGGTCTTTTCTCCTGAAAGTAAACTTGATTCTCCTGACCACTTCGTTTCAACTAACGGAACACAACTATGTTGAATCAGCAGAAGAACCACTGGTTTATCCTGAACAAGCTTCCTTGGGTTGTAGGGCTGGCGGCGTTCGTCCTTTATGCGCTCACTCTGAATCATTGGGTGACGCTGCGTAGTGTCGCGGTGGCGGCCAAGGTCACCGGTTGGGATTGGAATCTCCCGGTGGAATGGCCTCTGTTTTACACGCTTACGTTCCCGTTACGCCTTTTACCTTCGAGCCTCCAACTCATAGGGTTGAATGCGTTCGCGGCAATCTGCTCTGCTCTGACGCTCGGCATCCTAGTCCGATCGGTTTCGTTGCTCCCACACGACCGCACCCATGAACAACGCCTTAGAGAGCAGAGCGATCATTCTCTACTCTCAATCCCGACGAGGTGGGTGCCACCGCTTCTAGCAGCCTTAGTTTGTGGGCTCGAGTTGACATTCTGGGAGCACTCGATCGCACTTACTCACGAAAGTTTTGATCTACTATTGCTGGCGACGGTGATCTGGACTCTGCTGGAATTTCGTGTTTCCCATAATAAAAAGTGGATTTTTATATTCTCGTTTGTCTATGGAATTGGTGTTCCGGATAACCTCGCCTTGATCGGGTTCGCTCCGGCCTTTGCCGTTGCTCTCATTTGGATGTTTGGAAAAAACATTTTCAAGGCGAACCTGATCTTGCCGATGGTTGGATTGGCACTCGCTGGGCTATTGTTTTATTTTCTACTTCCAACCGTTTGGGTGATCCAACATGGAGAGTCGTTCAAATTTTGGGATGTTTTGCGTGCCAATTTGGGTGCGCAAAAGGCCCTATTGCTCGACACCCCTTCCCTTCGTTCAAGGGTCCTGATTCTTTGTCTCACTTCGGTGCTTCCGATTTTAGTCATGGGCATCCGCTGGCCACAAAGTTTTGGTGAAACCAGCGTCACAGGAGCCCAGTTGACCAATATCATTTTCAGAGTGGTCCACTTCCTCTTTTTTGCTGCCTGCCTTTTCGTTGCTCTTGACCATAAATTCAGTCCACGCGCTCTAGGCATGGGCATTCCGCTGCTATCCCTCTACTACCTCGGTGCCCTCTGTATCGGTTATTATTCGGGCTATCTGTTACTCGTAGCTACTCACGGAAATCTGAAAAATTGGCAGAGAGAGAGCGGCCTAATTTCGTGGATCAACAACTTGTTGGCAGGGCTAGTTTACACCACAGCCATCGCGTTCCCTTGTTATCTTTTATATCACAATTTGCCAGTGATTCGATCCGACGATGGTTCCTCACTCAAACAATTCACTGCCTCAACGATCTCAAAAATACCGAATGAACCTTCAATCCTTTTGAGCGAGGATCCTACGCCTCTCCTGCTCCTCCATGCTTGGTTCTCGGGAAACGTCCAGAATTCTCCCCACGCTCTGGTTAATCTGCGAGCATTGCAAAACCCAAGTTATCAAATTGAACTTGCCAAGCATTATCCCAAACTGTGGCCAAAACAGGACGCTCTTGGGACAGAGATTGCTCTAGCCGATGTTACAAAAACCCTCACCTCACTCGCCCTCGCTCATCCGGTGTATTACCTGCATCCGAGTTTTGGGCTCTTTTTTGAGTCGATGCGACCTGAACCCCACGGGCAGATCTATCGGATGGTTTCCTACAAAAAAGACGATCTCTTGCCACCGCTTGTTGCTGGAGCAATTCTCGAAGAAAACACAGCGTTTTGGAAAACCAATGAACCGTTTCTAAATACTTTTACCAAGACTGGCGGCGAACAGTCTGGGGCATCTGCTTTTCTGGCTAGGTATTATTCTTTAACTCTCAACAATTGGGGAGCAACCCTCCAACGTGCTGGACTTTTGGAGCCTGCAAAGAACGCCTTCAGCCTTTCACTGGAGTTGAATCCTCGCAACATTTCGGCTAACGCGAACCTCGATTTCAACCAAAGCTTGCGGACAGGAGTCCCTAGATCCGCCCAGAAATCAACGACGTTGGAAGATGAGTTTAACAAACTGACTTGGATCGACATTCTTGGAAGTTCGGGAACGTTTGACGACCCAACCTTCGGATCCCGCCAAGCTCAGTTATTCCTCGAGCAAGGTTTTAATCGACAATCCTCCTACCTTTTTGATCGTGCGGTCCAAACACAGCCCACCAACATTTTGGCACGCCTTTCCCTAGCCAACGCCTATATCTTTGCCCGTCGTCCTGAGGAAGCACTCAAACTC
>SXQI01000042.1 GCA_005793025.1 Verrucomicrobiales bacterium | reverse complement strand
TACCCAAGAACTATCAGCAAAAGGGACATTTGCCAACACTCTGAGCGCAAGAAGTCGGTTCTAAATTAATCAAGGTTTGAGTATTTCTGGAAATCCATCGGTCTGCTTCGTATGATCTGGGGGTGCTTGAATGGGAAAATTATGTCATCGCAATCGGAGCTTACTTACTGGGTTCGATTCCTTCTGGTTTTCTGATGGCAAAGGCCCGAGGGGTGGATATCACCAAGGTCGGTAGTGGGAATATCGGTGCGACAAATGCGTTCAGGGTACTCGGAAAGACCGCAGGCAGCATCGTGTTGTTAGCGGACGCACTCAAAGGTTTTCTCGCGATCCGACTTCTTCCTGATTTGGTTGCCACAATCCCTTCGGAGTCGCACGGGATGTTGGCGGGACTCCTTGTAATCCTCGGCCATAACTACACCTGTTGGTTAAAGTTCAAGGGTGGCAAAGGCATCGCAACCTCGGCGGGTGTCCTGCTCGCGCTAACACCTCAAGGACTTGCATGGGCGTTGGCCGCTTGGATTCTCGTATTTGTCCTAGGTCGTTATGTCTCCCTCGCCTCACTGGTCGCAGCGTTGGTATTACCGTTTGCCGTATGGCTGAGTGGGGGAAGTCGAAGCATGTTGGTGCTGACTGCCATATTATCTGCGATGGCTATCTACAAACACAAACCGAACATCCAGCGACTTCTGGCGGGAACAGAAAGCCGTTTTATTTCGAAGAAAAACAACCCTCCATTGAACCGATGAATGTGACTGTCTTAGGAGCTGGAGCATGGGGCACTGCGCTTTCGCTTGTATTACGAACAGGAAACCACCGAGTTACGCTTTGGGGTCATCGAAAGGAACTTCTCGATGAGATCCGGATCAGTGGCGAGAACCGAGCTTATCTACCCGGTGTTCCATTCCCTTCTGATATCAACATTGAACCCTCTCTCGAAAAAGCTGCCGAGACTGCGAGCACGGTAATCCTTGCGGTGCCTTCCAAAGCCATGCGCACGATTGGCTCTCAGTTGCGTGGGCTGGTTGTTCCGCTGGTTTCTGTCACCAAAGGCATCGAGTTCAACACCGGGTTGACCATGTCATCGGTCTTGCGGGAATGCGTGCCCGATGCTCCGGTTGCTACGTTGTCCGGCCCCAGTTTAGCGATGGAGGTCGCGTTGAAGATCCCGACTGCGGTTGTAGCCGCAAGTGAACACCCGGGCTTGGGACAGGAGATCCAGAGTCTATTCCATCGAGCCTATTTCAGGGTTTACACCAGCAGGGATTTGCACGGTGTCGAACTCGCAGGAGCATTAAAGAATGTGATAGCGATCGGCGCAGGGGTTTGCGATGGACTGGGATTAGGGGATAACGCAAAGGCCGCACTGATCACAAGGGCCATTGTGGAAATGCGCCGATTGGGCGTAGCTTGCGGGGCCCAATCGGAGACTTTCTCAGGATTGAGTGGGCTTGGTGATTTGACCGTCACTTGTTTTTCGAAACTGAGTCGCAACCGGAGTTTTGGTGAACGGCTTGGGAAAGGTGAAACGGTTGAGAACCTCCTAGAGTCACTCAAAACAGTTGCTGAAGGTTATCCTACGGCTCGCGCGGCTTGGCAATTAGCCACGAAACATGGGGTGGAAACTCCCATCATGACCGAAGTTTACTCCATGCTCTACGAAGGAAAAAACCTCCAAGACGCACTACGCGACCTCACATTGAGAGAGTCTAAATCGGAATAGGGATTGCACCCAGCAAAAGGCTAGATCCGCTCCTTGATACGAGCGAATAATTCGGCATATTCCTCCAACGCCTCGAATTGTGGGAACTGTTGTTGGATCGTGCTAGGGGAACGGAAAAGGAAACCATGATCCGCCTCCCCCAACATGGTGGTGTCATTGAACGAGTCACCTGCTGCGATGACTTGGTAGTTGAGAGCCTTGAGAGCCGTGACAGATTTCTGCTTCTGATTCTGTTGGCGTAACCGATACCCAATAATCCGTCCGTCTTGAACCTCTAGGTTATGGCAGAAAATACAGGGCCAATCGAGTTGGCGCATGAGCGGCGTTGCGAATTCTTGGAAAGTGTCCGAGAGAATGATCACTTGAGTGATCGCCCGCAACTCATTGAGAAAATCTTTTGCACCCTCTAACGGAGACAACGTGCCGATCACTTCCTGAATGTCCCCCAGCTTCAGCCGATGGTGATCGAGGATTTTTAATCTGCCGTGCATCAGGACATCGTAGTCCGGCACCTCACGTGTCGTGAGTTCGAGCTCTTTGATGCCGGTTTTCTGAGCGAAGGCGATCCAAATCTCAGGAACCAAAACTCCTTCTAGGTCTAATGTTACAATGGTTGATTTCATGAGGACTCGACAGAAACAAGGTTTTGTTTAGATGTCCAGTTTCAAGGGTTGAGGGAACTCTTTCCTTCTGACGTTTTTTTCAATCCCTCTTTAGAAACTTGAATCTTGTAAGGCCCCTTCGCGTTGAATGTTCCAAGCAGGCGATTGACACTGAATTCTTCCGCCGTGATTTGCTGCGTGGCCGTAAAGATTTTCGGAGAACCTGTGAGAGTTAGAATGCTATTGGTTGCATTGTAAACCGCAAGTTGCCCAGTGGCGGTCGAGGATTCTTGGATCAGGACAACATCTTGACTCGCTCGCAATTGTTGCAGTTGATTGCTGGTTCCCGTGATGAGTTGAAGTTTTCCACAGGTGAGCAGTCCTTTCTGATCCGTGATGCGCACATTGTTTTCGAAGGTTCCTGTGTTCTCGTCGAAATTGAATTGATCGGCCTTCACTTTGACCATCGATAATTGATTCGTGCTCACCGTATTAGTTCCTGAGCGATTTGGCATTAGTTGTGCGGTGAACTCTCCATTTGTCGGCATCTCAACCTCAACATCTCGCTCTGCCTTGATACTGCGGGTCCTTGGGTTGAACCTTACGGTTTGACTTCGGCCCCGCTTGTTCTCGAATTTCCATTCGGGTTGACCCGTCACTGTCACTTCCTCACTCGTAACGTTGTAGGAAATATTTTCACCCTTGATCTGATCCTTCCCACGAATCAATTCCGCTCCGCCATCAGCCACAACACGATGGAGCTGGTTCGTATCCTTGAACTCGATCGTTAAACGGTCACTGGTTAATTTCGATTGCGGCTCACGTGCTTTCACTGCTCCTTTGAAAATTGCCTTTGTAGTTTTTGGCGATTCAACATTCTCAAGGTATTCAAAATGTTCAGCGTCTATTTCAAGGCTGGTTGGCGTTTTGGTTGTATTTGTCCCCCCCCCTTGAAGAAAACCGGCAGCTGGAAGCACCATATGCACTGAGCCTCCTGCAAGGACTGTGTGGTTCGTGCTATCCACCTGAATCCAAGAACTAGTTCCCGACCGCGAACCCAGTTGCCAAACGACATCGCCTTCCAAACGCAGGACTCCGACACCGAGATCGTAAGCAGCCCGAGCACCTGTAGCCCTAGTCTGACCTTGTTGAATTACGACCTTATTCTCTGCCTCGACTTTTTTGAGTCGAGTCTCTCCTTGTCCCAATCGAAGTCGAAGGATTTCACAATCTAGGGAACTAGTTTCATCCTTGACGTGAACCTGCCCGCGAAAGATTACCTCATCCGCTGCATATTCCAATCGAGAGGCTGTGACATGAAGCGGGGAAGACACTGAAGCATTGGTGCTAGTTGATCCCTTTGGCGATAAATCCCTTGAGAACGCGGACCTCTCCAACACAGCATGCACGTTGTTCGAGACAACAAGGCTGGAAGTGTTTTGTTGCCATGAAAACCCAACTCCCCGCAGCGTCAATCGACCATCGCCCGTTTTCACGGACAACCCCTGCGCGGAATACGCAACTTTAGTTGTGTTCTGATACAAACATTGAGGAGTCTCAATTGTCAGATCCAGCGAATTGTCAGCGTTAAACAAATCGACGTGAGCTTCCATGATCTCGAGCATCCCGTTGGCGGCTTGCCGTGCGTCGCTACCTTTCAACACTGACCTCTTCCCTGCCCGGTCTGAACCTAAAGCGGAGAAATCCTTAAATTGGACCGCGACCTGCCCCAGTCCACTGAGGGAGCAAACCAATCCGGCCAACCAGAACCAACCGATTCGGTGTTTTTCAAGATTCAACATGGCGAGCAGAACGTTCCTCATCTCAAACAAAAATGCACGGTTTTTTCAGTTTAACGAAACATTCAGACAACTCTCAACGACCCATTCAGGATTGAACGAGATCGTGCATTTTTTGCCATTGATCCAGAAGCTTAGGCATATTCTTCAATGGGATCATGTTGGGGCCATCGCTCAGAGCATTTTTCGGTTCCGGGTGAGTTTCGACAAATAATCCATCCGCGCCTGAGGCGATCGCAGCGCGAGCCAAGACAGGGGCGAACTCACTTTGACCACTCGATTTATCCCCTGCCCCTCCGGGTAATTGAACCGAATGCGTTGAATCCATTACCACCGGGAAACCCAACCGTTTCATAATTGGAATCCCACGCATATCCACGACAAGATTGTTGTAACCAAATGTCGTCCCTCGTTCTGTGAGAAGAATCTTCGTCCCGCCTTGATCTACCGCCTTCTGGACAACATTAGCCATGTCGTAAGGGGAAAGGAATTGTCCCTTTTTAATGTTCACAACTTTCCCTGTTTTTACGGCAGCGGTGATCAGGTCCGTCTGCCGACAGAGGAACGCGGGAATCTGCAATACATCCGCAACCTCGGCCGCCGCCCGGACTTGTTCCTCGGAATGCACATCCGTCACAATCTTCACGCCAATCTCGTTCCGAACCCTCGCGAGAACTGCCAGACCTTCTTCGATTCCGGGACCTCGAAAGGAACGGCTAGACGAACGGTTTGCCTTATCGAAACTCGCTTTGAAGACGTAGAGGATTTCGCGTCGTTCACAGGCTTTTTTGAGCGTTTCAGCAATTCCTAAACAGAGATCCTCACTCTCAACAACACAGGGACCCGCCAATAAAAACAGACGCCGTCGTTGGTTTAGTTTTTTCCAAAACGCTTGATCAGATCTCACACCGCCAGTTGTAGCACTCAACACCTGTGGAGACAAATGAGTAAAGGCATCCATTCGCGACATTTGGACAATAACCGGCTTTGGCCTTAACTTGAAGCAAGTGAGCGGGCCGAAATAATGAATCGTTTAACCACCACTTTGAAGGTCCCCGGGATGACCTGCGGGAATTGTGCGCGCCATGTTGGGGATGCTTTGCGTGGGATTTCTGGAGTGGCTTCGGCTGAATGCTTCGTTGAAATGAGGTCCGTCAAAGTGGAGTGGACTAAAGGGGTATTGCCGGATGAATCGAGACTCCTCTCAACATTGAAAGAGGCTGGCTACAGTTCGATCGTCGCCCAAGCTACCGCTGCGCAAAAACCCTCTTGGTTCGATGCTGGGGGTTGGGGCGTGAACATCATTGTGGGGGTCGCGGCAACCCTACCCATGTTAATCGCTGAATGGTTTTTAGGTCTCGGAGCCGATCGTCGTTATTCAATTGTCGCGTTCGGACTCGCCACCGTGGTGCAGGTGGTGTGCGGATTTCGGTTCTATCAAGGAGCATGGATTCAATTGCGTTCCGGCAACAGCAACATGGATACGCTCGTCTGCCTCGGATCCACGGCAGCTTACCTCTTTAGCGTCTGGGGGCTCTTTGCGGGTTGGCACGGACATTCGTATTTCATGGATGGAGCGGTGATCATTACCCTCATAAGTATTGGTCATTTTCTTGAGGCGCGTGTTTCTATCCGGGCGGAGAGTTCGTTACGAGCCCTGCTGAATCTAGCTCCCGATCGAGCCCGACGGCTTGGCGCGGGAGGCGAAGAAACCGAAGTCCTAGTATCCCAATTGAACACTGGGGATCTCTTGGTGCTTCGTGCTGGAGATCGTGTCCCCACGGATTCCGAGGTTTTGGAAGGCCATTCAATGGTAAACGAGGCCACTCTCACAGGGGAAGCCCTGCCGGTGGAGAAATCGGCAGGTTCAAAGGTTTTCGGTGGAACTATCAACGAATCCGGGCGGCTGGTGGTGCGAGTGATCGCCTTGGGGGAAGAAACAGCACTAGCTCAGATCATTCAAATCGTTCGGCGAGCCCAATCTAGCCGGGCTCACATCCAGAGACTCGGTGACCGTATAAGCAATGTTTTCGTCCCGGTTGTGATAGCGATCGCCTTGTTCACGGCTTTCTGGTGGGGCTTCTTTCATCACCAAGCACGTGCTGTGAGTGAGTTTTTTGCTGTGTTTCTCTGGGCTCCTCATTTTCCAGAATCAGCGTTAGCCAGTGCGGTTTATCATTCGATAGCTGTGTTGATCATCGCATGTCCTTGTGCGATGGGATTGGCAACCCCGATCGCAATCATGGCGGGAACCAATGCGGCGGCACGACGTGGCATCTTGATCCGTGACGGGGTTGCGTTGGAAAAATCTGGAAGAATAACGACGATTCTTTTTGATAAAACAGGAACGCTCACACAAGGCAAACTGGTAGTGAGTGGAATCAGAGTGTCGCCGGATTATCCAAAAAACATTCCAACAGCAGAGCATTTGGCAGGTGCCATTGCTCGGAACTCTAACCATCCCCTCAGCAAGGCGGTCGCGGCACACAGCAAAACAAATCTCGACCTCCACCAGTTTCAAGAGACCAGAGGATCCGGATTGACCGCGTTCTTCAAAAATGAAAATCAAAATCACGAGGTTCGCCTTGGATCGATTGAATGGATCCTCGAATCCCAGCCATTCCCAGATTGGATGACTCCTTTTTTGCAAGAACACACTTCACGAGGCGCAACTGTTTTAGCACTGGGTGTGGATGGTAGAGTGATCGCACTTTTTGCGCTGATGGATGCGTTAAAACCACGGGCAGTCGAAACACTTCTTGAGTTGACCAAGGCAAGTTACCCATTGCATTTGGTCACAGGTGACCATCCTCAAACCGCTCTCGCGTTGGCTGCGCAACTCGGAATTCCGCCACACTGTATCCATGCTCGGATGCGACCTGAAGGAAAGGCGGAGTTGATCGTGAAACTACAGGTGCAAGGGGAACGGGTTGCTTTCGTAGGCGACGGTTGTAATGATGCCCCTGCATTAGAGCAATCAGACCTCGGGATCGCGATCACCCATGCAAGCGATGCCGCAAAGGAATCGGCTGATATCCTCCTCCTGAATTCCGACATCGAAACAATCCCAGAAGCACTTCGGCTCGCTCAGGCGACCCTTCGAACCATAAAGCAGAATTTGTTTTGGGCGTTTTTTTACAATGCTGCCGCTATCCCTCTCGCGATGCTTGGTTTTTTGAGTCCTATGCTATCTGCAGTTGCCATGGGATTATCGGATCTGATCATTATTGCAAATGCGCTCCGACTAAGATCTACCAAGCGTACATCGAAACGCTAAAGCCCTGCGTGAGGCGTTGACTTGCTCAACGGATGTTCGGTCGTTAATCTATTTTATTATGATACAACGCTATTCACGCGCCGAGATGCGAGAGATTTGGACGGAACAACGGAAACTAGAAATCTGGTTACAAATCGAATTACTTGCGAGTGAGTCTCTTGCTGCCGAAGGCTTGGTGCCAGCGAAAGATCTCGCCATCATGAAGTCTAAGGCCGCGTTTAGTGTGGAACGCGCGAAGGAACTTGAACGCACTCTGAACCATGACGTCATCGCGTTTACGACAAACGTAGCCGAGAACATCAACGATCAAGCCAGCCGTTGGCTCCACTTTGGACTGACCTCGAGCGACATTGGCGACACCGCCTTTGCCGTCCAAATGGTCCAATCCGCCGATATTCTGATCAAGGATGTGGAAGCCTTGCGAAAGGTCATTGGGGCCAAAGCCCGTGAGCATCAATTCACTCCGATGATCGGTCGGAGCCACGGAATCCATGCGGAGCCGACGACGTTTGGTCTGAAGATGGCGTTGATGCACGATGAATTTGGTCGAGGCTTGGAACGACTTCGCGCTGCCCGGAAACG
>SXQI01000041.1 GCA_005793025.1 Verrucomicrobiales bacterium | reverse complement strand
GCCGCAGCCCAAGGATTGATGGCGGGGATCAACGCCGCGAGACGTGTCAAAGGGTTGGAACCGTTGGTTCTTCGACGTGACCAAGCTTACATCGGGGTTTTAATCGACGATCTGGTCACCAAAGGAACGGTGGAACCCTATCGGATGTTCACTTCAAGGGCGGAATACCGCTTATTGCTTCGGCAAGATAATGCGGATCTCAGGCTTTCCCAGATCGGTTTCGATATCGGACTTTTGCCGGATCGGAATTATCAGAAGTTTCTTCTCAAGACCCAGTGTATCCAACGCGAGATGCAACGGATTGAATCCACCCGAGTTGGAGGAAGCACGTTGGAACAGATTCTTCGGCGAACTGAGATCACCTACAACGATCTTCCGAGCCGTGATGAGTCGTTATCGCCGGAAGTCATTCAGCAGGTCGAAATCAACGTCAAATACGAGGGCTACATCGATCGCCAAGAATTTGAGGTGGAACGGTTTAAAACGTTGGAAGACAAGCGGATACCGGATTGGTTGGACTATGATTTAGTTCCTAGCTTGCGAAAAGAGGCACGTCAGAAACTGCACCAGATTCGTCCCGCTACCCTCGGTCAGGCCGCGCGAATCTCAGGGGTCTCTCCGGCGGATGTCGCCCTTGTCATGGTGATGATGAAGCGTGGCCCCGAGCCTACCCCGTCGAGTTCCGAGTGCTGCGAATAGCGTATTACGGGATTACCAAACGGAGTCGGTATAAACGGCTACCCTCAACCGTAGAGTCAATGATTAGGCTGGTTCCTCCGGTGCTGGTCGCAGGGACTGGTTGGAGGGTTTGCCATGGCTCATCGCCAACGGTTGTGCGAAACTGCAACTCATAGGCACGGCTCCCTGCGGCGTTGAACGTCAGGTGGATTCCATCAGTTTGGAGTTGAGCAGCGATTTCGAGGCGGCTGGAGGCATCATTGGGGAGTGTTCCCGCGAGGAATTCTTGCAAACTGGTTAACCCATCGTTATCTCGATCGAGGAGGGCGTCCGCAAGGCTGTTTGGATCGAGTTGATGTTCCCTTTCCCACTCGTCCGGCATCCCATCAAGGTCGGAATCGAGGTTTGGCGTGGGCAAAATATTTGACACTCCAGCGGTGGGAGCATCGACTTTCCAATGGGCCGGTTCATCGGAATAAATGTTGAGGTCGGTTTTGTGTAGGGATGATCCCGGAGAGAGGGGGAGATTCGGCCAACGGGTGAGGACATTGTAGGATAGGGCATCCACGATAAGGTAAGGGACGAACCCGGCGTCTGGATGGGGAGCTTGTTGTGGAGCATCAGGGCGGAGAAGTTCAACGGTATCTGCACTGGTTGAAAGTTGGCCTGAGAAGGGCCCAAACAGACGAACAGATGTGGGGATCGCGTAGGTGGCGATGAGGTTTTGAGTGAGTTGAGGTTCCCCGATAGGATCAAATGGGAGGATCAGGATCAATTCTTTGGGTGATAAGGTGGTATTGGTGGGGAAGGAATAATGCACTCCACGATCGATAATCCATGGATTGCTGGGATTCGCTGGGTCGAATAGGGGGATGGAGTTGGTCGTGATATTAGCCAGCTCGATGAATTGGAGATCTGCGGGGTTTAACCCTTGGGCACCCATAGGTTGCACCATGAATTCGTTGAAAACTACGGGGCCAACGAGGGGGGACGCATTTTCAGAACCTTGACCCATTCTGAACCCTTCAAGAGTAGTGGCTTGATCATTGCCAAAGGTCGTGCGGGAGAGAGCGGTAAAATTGACCCCTACGCTGGTTGGCACTCGACCGAAGGAGACCCCTCGAGCGGCTGCGGGAAATGAGACGTGGTTGCGATAACCTGTGAGATCACCAGTAGGGGTTGCTTCGCTCAGATACGCCTCATCGCCATGGGCTGAGTTGAAGGTGAACGCAGAACCGAACTGGTCTTGATAGAGCACAAAAAACCCGTTGGCAGGGATGATGGAAGGGCTGGGGATCCGATATCGACGCAAATCGTCTTGGCTATTGCTCAAATACCAACCGCCGATATCGATTGGGGTTTGTGTTGGGTTAAAGAACTCGATGGCATCTTCGTTTGGCGGATCGGAGTGGGTGAGAACTTCGTTTATAAGTGATTGGGGGATAGGTAGATGGTTACGGTTCCCCGGTGAGATCGTCAGGGTGAAGGTCTGCCGATTTGTGGAGCCATCGGGCAAAAAGCCTGACGAGGTGTCGAGAGATTGGATGCCAAAACTGACGGCATGGAGGGGAAGTCCATCGGGGGAGAAAAGTCCGATTGTTTCGCCTTTGGCGGAGAGTTTGAAACCAACGTGGGTAGGGCCTTTGTTAGGCGAAGAATCGGCTTCGAAACGAAGGAACGCATGCGTGTTGACGCCGATGTAGCTCAGGGGTGGCAGGGTTGTTTTATTGGGTTGATCGAGTTTGTCGGAAAGGTGAAGGCCGCTCAATTCAACAGGGAACGATGAGGCGTTGAACAATTCGAACCAATCGTTGCCATCCGAGTTATTGGCCATCCACTCGTTCAAACGTAGGTCTGAGATCGAGCCTAGTCCTGCAGGGGTGTTGAGACCTCCTTCGGTGGGAACGGCCAGAACCCAAGTGGTGCTGCCATTAGGGACCCGAGCCACCGAAAAATCAGGGATTTGTGGGCCGTATTGCAACGAATCGAGAAGCGCACCCCCTCGTGATGGGGTATCAAACAAGAAGACCGTTCCGCTCTCGGATTTCAGCGATAGACCCGTGTTGGAGGCGGAAGCAGGGAGGTTGGGATCACAAGCGAGAACCAACAATGACTCGGCGGCGAGGAGGGTGTTGGGGCTGAAGACCCACTGGCGTGCATTCGCCAAATCGGTGGTCAAACTGATGTCCGTTAGATCAATTGTGTTGGTGCTTGGGTTGAAGAGCTCGATCCAATCTGCGATCTGCCCAAAGCGATTGGTCACGGTTCGGTTCCGAACGAGGATTTCGTTGAGAAGAATTGGAGATGAAACCGATCCGCTCGAAACAATGTTGGTGGTTGAAACGACTAAATCAAGCGCGAGTGCCATCGTGACGTCCGAACTGCTGAGGCTGGATTGGTGCACCTCAACCGCCAAAACATTATCACCCGGGAGAAGATTTGGGTTGGGTGGAGTGAACGGTCCCCGCTGTGGTGCATCTGAAACAGTGTTGTTGGCGAGTGTTCCATAGTTGATGGTGCCAGATGGAAGGTTAGTTCGGAACAATTCGATACCATTGAGATAGACAGCCGCACCATCATCGATGATATGGGAAATGTTTAAGGAGACGGATTCCAGTGAACCGTTGTATTGGAAATGGGTTCGGAAATAGTAAGTCGATCGGAGTGCGGTATTAGGGCTGAGAAGCGTGCCAACGGGGAGTGGAAGGCCCGTTGGGTTCCGACCTTTGTAGAACATGGCGGGTCCAGAGGTCCAAGTGGAATCATCGAACAGCGGAAGTTGCCAGTATTGGCCGAGATCCACACCGGATTGGTCGTAATACCAGAGGTTGGTGAACGCGACGAGGCGTGTCACGAGGCTAGTCACGTTTGTCACGCTGCCGCCGGGAGCGATGGACGCACCGGGGTTTGGGGCACCGGGAGTCGGTTGGTTGAACAAAGCCAAAGTCTCGGACCCATCAGGCCGACGGCCTTCCGCGACATCGGTTCGCTGCGGTCCGTAGCTGATGATATCGATGGGCTGAAGGCTAGGGCTGGAAAGGACGATGATGCCGACATCCGGGGAGAGTTTGAAGCCCAGATGGTTCGCTCCTTGGTTCGGTGAGCCGTCTGCGATCAATGAGACTTGGCTCCGCATAAAACTCAGCGGAGCAATCGGTTGGAGGTCAAATGAACCTGCCGCATCGGAGAGGTAAAGTCCGCCGATAGCGACGGGGAGCGGTGAGGGATTGAAAAGTTCGATGAAATCGTTGCTGGCGGTGAATTGGGAACTGGTCAACCACTCGTTGATCCTTAAGTTCGACGGATCTGCAAGGCTGGCGACGCGATTCGCGGCTCCGAATGTGGGGTAACCAAGAGTCCAACTGCCTGCGGTGGTGCGACTTATGGATAAATCAGCCACCTGCAATCCAAAAGTGACGGAGTCTAGGATGGCATTTCCGGCGGCGACTCGATCGATCAATTTTAGGGTATCGCCGTTCTGATTTAGAGCGAAACCCAGATGCTGACCAGGTTTGGTGAGGTCCGAATCTGCGAAAAGCACCGAGTAATTCCCAGCACCGAGAAGCGTGTTTGGGGGGAACCGAAAGACGGAGTTGTTGGTTCCTTGACCGGAGAGACCGAGGCCAGAGAGATCGACAGGAGCAGAACCATAGTTAAACAGTTCGACAAGGTCGGGTGTGGTCGCGGCATTGGTGTAGGTGGTGGAATTCTTGGCGAGGATTTCGTTGAGACGCACGGTGATTGGCTGGGTGGCGGTCGGGTCAACGATCCAACTGCGGGAAGTGGTAACGATCGCATTAGTGCCGAACTCTGGATCATTTTGGTAGTGGCCGGAGTCCAGTTTTCCGATGATTTGAATTTGGTGGTCGCCGGGTGTAAGCGACTCTAGGACAATGGGTTCTGTGGTCAAGATTTCGGAGCTCCATGGCCCTTGATCCAAGCTCCAACGATAATGAGTATAACCCGAACCTTGTGGAAAACCTGCGGTTGGGATGCCTTGGCCGGTGAGCGCGCTGGTGACGGTCAGCCGTGCGGACGTGTCGGAGGTGCGCCCTTGTGGCACACCTAGGATGGCTAGACCCATTGGAATAATTCCCCCTTGATCTAACCCACCACGGCTTGAGTTTTTAGCGGGGGAGCCGGGTCGGAGTGCAAACCATTGCCGGAGGACTTGGGCTTCGGTCCAAGTTTTGAATTGGGTTTCGGCAATGGTCGGAACGTGTTCGAGCATCGGGTCCATGATGCGGTTGCCTAAACCGGGACCTTCCCAAGATTTCGGGAGGATATTGTTAATCCACGTGATTTGGACTTGGGTTGAATCATAATTGCGGGCGAGGAGTTCGGCATCAAAGACGATGTTACCCTCCAAGTAAGCTCCCCGTCCAAAATCCGTGGGGTTTTCGCCGTTGGGAAAATCACGAACGTTGACCACGCCTGAAGCATCGTCGAGACCACCCTCTTTGGTGGTGTGAACCATGGTGTTGTTGAGGAGCGTATAGAAATTGCCTTCTTTGGCGGTCGCCGCTTGGTCG
>SXQI01000040.1 GCA_005793025.1 Verrucomicrobiales bacterium | reverse complement strand
GGTCCGGATGGATTGCTCTACATCGCGACTTCAGATCAAGGCGTGTTTTCCATGCACCTCAATTCTCCGGGAATTTTCAAGCGGATCGAGGGCCCGCCTTCTGGGCTTAAGGACGTCAGAGCACTCACTTTTGATGCGACGGGTGCCTTTTGGGTAGCCCTAGGAAATGGAATGGTTGCGCGTTCAGAACGGAGTCTGTGGTCAACTTTCTCCTTAGTTGACGGTGTCAACATCCACTCCGGACAGGCGGTCTTTCAAGATAAAGAAGGAACCGTCTGGGTTGGAACTACCTACGGACTGGATAGTTTTTACTTCGGAGCGGTTACCACGTTTGGCAAACCCGAAGGCCTTGCAGATGACCAAACAACCTGCGTGATCGAGGACGAAGCAGGACAGATTTGGGTGGGTACAGAGAATGCAGGACTCTCCATGATTTCATCCAACGGAATCTCCAATTTCGATCTTGGTCTAGAGAAACAAGATTTAAACAAATCCGTTTCACCGGTGAGAGAAAGCACTTCGGTCTATGCGGCTTATCCCGCAGCAAGCACGATCCAGTGTTTGGCCCCTGCCAAAGGCGGTGGGATTTGGTTCGGAACTACAAATGGATTCGGGAAAATCGAGGGAGGAGTCACACAATTCTACAGTTCGAAGGATGGGTTTCCAGAAGATTTGGTTTGGTCAATCTACCAAGATGATCATTCGGATGTCTGGATAGGTATGACCCCAGGGATTGGCCTGTATCGGTTTCGACCGGGGACTAAACCGATTCATTACCCAGGCACCAAGCATTTAGGAATTCGAGACATCGCTCCAGATGGCGAAGGCGGGTTATGGCTAGCGACTCAGAGCCATGGAATCGTCTCCTTCCGCGACGGAGCGATCCGTGGAGCATGGAGCAAATTCAGAGGACTCTCGGATGATTCCGTGCGTTCGTTGTTTGTTGAAACAAATCGGACGGTCTGGGTGGGCACGAGGGACAGAGGGCTGAATAGGTTTTTGGACGGAAAGATAGACAAATTTAGGTGGGAACAAGGCTTTGGTGCGGACCAAGTTTCTGGTGTCGTTCGGGACGATTCAAATAATCTTTGGATGGGAACCCCAAGGGGAATTCTGAGAGCCTCCATCCCGGGCCTCGATCGCCTTCTCTCGGGGACTGCTCGGTTCAGTGATTCTCGACTTTTTACTCAAATCGATGGAATGCGCTCGGAGGAGTGTCGACGTGCAAATAATCCTACTGTTCTGCGGAGTCGAGATGGCCTCCTTTGGTTTACGACCCAAAAAGGATTGAGCATGGTGGATCCGAAACGTTTTCAAAATGAAGAACGACCACTCCCCGTTCAGATCGAATCCATTGCAGTCGATAATATCGTGAAATCACCCACGGAACGGTTGGTTTTTGAACCTGGAGGGGGGCCTGTCCGACTTTCTTTCACAGCGACCGCCCTACGGTATCCCAGCCGAGTTCGGTTCCGATACAAGCTTTCAACGGTCGAACCTGACTGGGTAATTCTCCCCTCATCGCAACGCGACGTGATTTACCAAAACCTGCGGCCAGGCAATTACACCTTTTCTGTCCAAGCGGTATTAGGTGCAGGGGAATTTGACGATAAACCAGCCGTGGTGGCATTTGCCATTCCTCACCTGTTTTACCAAACTCCAGTTTTCTACGGATCGCTCGTTGCTTGCTTTTTGACCTCCCTAGTGTTGCTACACCAGTTTCGATTGCGGTTTATGGCACGGAGGGCCTCCACACTCAAGGCCGAAGTTCTCGCACGCACGGCGGAACTTCGAGCGGAGATTATCGAACGCCAACGCGCTGAGGATCAGTTGCGCCTGATCCCCGGCCGCATTCTCCAAGCCCAAGAAGGCGAACGTCGTCGAGTCGCCGCTGAACTTCACGATTCAGTGAGCCAACTCCTCGGCTCCGTTCGATTTCGGCTACATCTTTTGGAACCTCTTTCCGATAATGAACCTAGGCTTGGTTCCACACTCACTAAGGCGAAGGAATTGCTCGACATTTCGGTGCAAGAGGTTCGACGAATTGCTCGAAACCTTCGCCCTGCGGAAATAGATGATTTTGGATTGAAAGCCGCGCTGGAAAACGCTGCAAACGAGTTTCGATTACGCACTCGACTTCAGGTGGAATTACTCATTCCGAACTTAGAAAAGAAAATACTTCCCCACTTGGAATTGCCGATCTATCGAATTACCCAAGAGGCGTTGACCAACATCGAACGCCATGCTGAAGCGAGAAACGTCAAAGTCGAGTTGGCGCAGACTGACTCCCACCTCGTGTTGACCATTCACGACGATGGGAAAGGATTTTCTACAGAAACCATCACAACTCCTATAACCGAAGCTCCCGGGATTGGCCTGTTGAATATCCGGGATCGTGCCGAAGGAGTCGGAGGGAACTTCTCGATCAATTCTTCTCCCGGACACGGCACAACGGTCACCGTCCAGTTCCCACTAACTCCCCTCCCCTAATGAACACCAATGCTGAGAGCATCCGTGTTGTGATTATCAGCAATCAGTTGATTATTCGGGAAGGCCTCCGGGGGCTCCTTTCTTCATACGGAACAATCGTGATCACAGGTGAGTTCAATTCGATTGACGAGGCGGTTTTGAATTTCCATCCACTTCAGGCTGACATCGCAATAGCAACGCTCGCTTCTCGTAATTTTTCCCATGCAGTATTCAAATGGAGCCTGATTCCTATCCCAACCCTAGTCCTTCTACCGGATGCTAGCAGGTTGGAAGTGCTCACAATTCAATCTGCAGGAGTTAAGGGACTCTTGCCACAAGGATCCCCCGCTCAAAATTACGTCGACGCAATCGAAGTCGTTTCCAAGGGAAGCTCCTACTTCAGCCTACAAATCCGTCCTTTTCTTGAGCACTCAACCCTCCCTACTCAATGGTTTTTGCTGACCAATCGTGAGCGACTTATTTTTTGCTTGATGACTTCGGGTCTATCATCCACCGAGATCGCCGCTTCAATGAACGTCTCCACCGTCGCAATCCGTTCTTACCGCCGGAAATTATACAAGAAAATGGAAACCTCAGACACTTCTGGTTTAGCAAGAATCGCCACAAAATACGGATTCGTTCCCTGATCCAATTCTCTTCGGG
>SXQI01000007.1 GCA_005793025.1 Verrucomicrobiales bacterium | reverse complement strand
TTCTCAGATTTCATCGTCGTCCTAACTCATATCCTACATTTCCCAAACGGGCTAGACAGGTTACCTTACTAGAGTGAAGAAAACGAACACGATCCTACTGGTTGATGAGGAAGTCCCAATCCTACACGAGGATCGTGCCGTTTTAGCGATCGACAAACCTGCCGGTTGGATTCTTGCACCCTCTCACTGGTCGAATACAGATCGCAATCTGCAACGTGAAGTAGAATTAGCAATCGCCGTCCGGGAACATTGGGCGCAGATTCGTAATCTTAAATTCTTACGGTTCGTTCATCGCTTGGACGGAGAGACGACAGGCGTTTTGCTCGGCGTGAAAAGCCAAGGGGCTTTGAAAAACTACAGCGAACTCTTCGAATCCCGCCGAGTGGAGAAAAAATATCTCGCCATCGTCAAGGGCATCCCGAAACAAAAACAATGGACCTGTGACCTCCCCATCGGGCAAATCCCGGGTGCCGTAGGCAGGATGCGAATTGATCGCAAAGAAGGTAAGGAAGCTGAGACCTCCTTCGAACTTCTCGAAACCATCGGCGACAGATCTCTTATTGCAGCATGGCCACTCACCGGTCGCACCCATCAAATCCGTGTTCATCTGAAAGAAGCAGGCCTCTCGATTATTGGCGACCCTGTTTATGGTTCAGCACCCGGTGCCAAAGGCGAAGAGATGGGTCTGCGAGCCGTGGAGTTGAGTTACCGAGATCCATTTCAGCACCGACCGATTCGCATTCAGGCTCCCACCGGAGAATTCCGCACACGCTTCGGTTTTCCGATCGACCCAAAACCCCCGACCCTCGCACCTATCAACATCCCTAAATCCCAAGGAAAAACCACTCGATGACCTCGTTCTCTCGAATGCTCAATTCCGCGAAAGATCGCGGGGTCTCGTTAATCTTAGAGCGGTGGTTCTCTCAACAAATCGAACCCTTCGGCAAACTGACGAAACTCACATTTAATTCTCAGGATAAAACTCTCCATCTTGAAGTTGTGTTAATGGGTGAGTCCGAACCCATCGAGGTCAGTCTCAAAGATTACGAAATCCTCGAACAATCGGGGCAAACTTTCCTCGTTTTTAATCAAGGCACCGCTTCTCGACAGTGGATCACCACGGCAATCCGGACATTTCTCCTCGGTCGCAGATTTGAGCTTCCGGAATCCTACGCAGCGATGGTCCGAATGGGGTTGTAACCCAGCCCGATTATTCGTTACCCACCGGAAGTTGCAGCAGAGAGGGGCAATTCACGTATCATCTCATCGAGTCGATAACCAAATCCAAAACCCCGCAGGCTCCTAAGATCGACTATTCCATTCCGTCGCTGATAAATTCCAGGATGAACTGCGGCCTCTGGTGTCGATGCCTCGGGATAAAACTGCATGGAATTTGTTTCCACACCCATGATCGTGCCCACTTGTGCCGCAAGTCGAACATGGGGAATCTGAGCTAACATCGGATTAGTTAAATCCTGCACCATCAGCGACATTCCATGAGCCTTAGCCCAACACGCCGAGAGAATCGCTCCCGTCTGTGTTTTACACGTTTTCAGGGCGACGCCCGTCCAACCCAATTCTCGACCCAGCCGCACTTGACGCCAATCATGCGCGCTTTCGTCCAAGAACAGCGGTTTTCTGGCGGAAACCGAATGCACATCGATCGGGTGCTCCTCTAATTCGTAGGGGAATGGTTGTTCGACATAGAGAATTCTGTTCGAAATGTCGGGATGTTCCACACGGAGTCGATCGAGCAATCCATTCACATAATCAGGATCCGTCACAGTGCAGTTAAAATCCGCAGTGAGCCACAGAATCTGACGTTGGATTGCGATCCCTCCTACTTGCACCAGACGATCCCAATCCCATGCGGAATCTGTGCCGCGTAATTTAATTTTCAGGCAGGTCAAACCATCTCGTTCGATCCAATCCTCAAGGAGCACAGGGTGTCCATCCTCAGGTTCTTGACCTTTCATATCTGCGCTCGAAAGAGGATCTAATCCTCCGACTAAATGCCACGCTGCCAATTGTGTTGGAGCCGGGTTGATCATAAAATCGCTCGGATATTTACATTGGAACGACACTTCAGATGCGTCTGAAGGTTCAAGAAAACCCGCCAAATCTCGTGTCAAGAATTCAGCGCCATACAAATCGTAAATATCCCTCCGATGCAACACGCCAAAGGCATCATGAAGGGCAAGGTCGAACGCCGAACAGCATACAAGGGCGGCCAGCCACGGCATCGCCAATGGAGCTTCTTTCGTCTTGGACTCCGTGAGCCACAACGGCCTGAGGCACTCCGACTGAAAATCTGACCCTACCTCAATAGGGTGACCCATCAACCCACAATCAACCCACGCAGTAGTCAGTTTCTGACAAAAAGTTTTTAACCTCTCATGCCGCTCAGCATAGGAAAGTTGGCTAGGCCAAACCCATTGCACACTCAATGGGGTCTCGCCCCATCCTTCTGCCATCCGTCCTCCAGCGTCGCGAACGCGTAACCGAACCCTCGCACACGTCACGGAAGTTAATGTCTCCGGGCCAAACTTCAGCGGCACTCTCGTTGTCACTGGAAGAAAAAAGAGTTCAGCACTAACAACTTTCACATCGGTAGATTTCGACATAAAACAATTAAGCGATCGGGCTCAGGCTCAGGGTCGCAACATCGCTACGAGGTGACAAACCTTCATTCCGATCTTTTCGCAAGAGTTCGCGTTGAATGGGGTTTGTTCTGTAGAATCGCATCGATGAGTTTCCTAGTGCTAGTTCCCACTAAGCCGAACCGCCGTTCGAAGACGGTTACCTCATTCCACTCCTACGGGCTAGCGATCGCTCTTTTTCTTATCCTGCCTACTAGCCTGTCGCGACCCAGCGTGGCCCAGACAATCTCCTCCGTAAAGCAGCCAACGATCCACGTCAAATTGAAGGCTACAGACCCGCTTTGTACTCCGGGCAACGCTTCCCCAAAACAAACCGCAGGAACTTTGAGAATGGTTGCTAGGTTAGCGCAGATTGCGAAGGAGACAATTGCGGATCCCGGCACGCTCGGAACATTCCAAAGCGATGCCTTGGCTGCACATCTCCAAGCCAAGTTGCTCAAAAATACCGACGCCAACCAAACTCCTAAGCTGCGCCAACAATTATCACTACATCTATTGCGGTCCGGCCATAGCGAAAAGGCACTGGCGGAAATGGAGTTATTCCTTAGCACAAATCGTGAACTTGGGCGGGTATTCGATTGGCAAGAACGCAGCCAATCAGAAATATTTCGGGCAATGTGCTGGTTAAGGTTGGCAGAACAGGAGAACTGTCTCACCAACCACAATCGCGACTCTTGTTTGATGCCGATTCAGCCCGGCGGCATTTATAAATCTCAGCGAGGATCCCGGCAGGCGATTTCCATTCTAGAAAACCATCTGAAAACCCTTCCGGGAGACCTTCAGGCACGATGGCTCCTCAATATCGCTTACATGACCGTCGGGGATTATCCTCAAAAAGTGCCTGTGCATCTGGTGATCCCGCCAACAGTTTTCCAGTCAAAATACGATATCAAACGCTTCCCAAACGTCGCAGCCAATGTAGGACTGGATAGGGTGGGTTTAGCAGGCGGCAGCATCACAGAAGATTTCGATCGTGATGGTTACCTAGATATCATGACCTCGTCGTGGGATCTCAAAGGCCAATTGCAGTTCTTTCACAACCATGGCGATGGGACGTTTGAAGACCATACAATCGCAGCAGGATTGACCGGAATAACAAGCGGCTTATCCATCGTCCAAACCGATTACAACAACGATGGTTTCCCCGATGTCTTCGTCCCACGCGGAGCTTGGCAAGGTGCAGCGGGGCATCATCCCCCGTCTCTTTTGCGGAATAATGCCGACGGCACTTTCTCTGATGTGACAGAGGAAGCCGGACTCCTCAGTTTTCATCCCAGCCAAGCCGCCGTCTGGTTCGATTTCAATGGGGATGGATGGTTGGATTTATTCATTGGAAACGAAAGTTTTGAGCAGGAGATCCACCCCTGCCAACTCTACCGAAATAACGGTAATGGCACCTTCACCGAGTGCGCAGAAGAATCTGGCGTCGCAACGGTCGGCTATATAAAAGCCGTGACCTGTGGAGATTTTAACAATGACGGACGCCCCGACCTCTACCTCTCAAACAAGAATGGTCCCAATCTTCTGTTCCGCAATGGGGGCCCCACAGATCCCACCAAAGGTCGAACCTCACCGTGGAGATTCACCGATGTCGCACTGAGTGCCGGAGTGACCAATCCGTACTACAGTTTTCCAACGTGGTTTTTTGATTACGACAACGACGGTTGGCTCGATCTTTTTGTCTCGGGTTATTCCGTGCGAGACGTATCCGATGTGGCAGCGGATTATCTGGGATTACCGAACCAAGGAGAAAAGGCGAAACTCTATCATAACAATAAAGATGGCACCTTCAAGGATGTCACTATCCAAGCAGGTTTGGACAGAGTTCTCCTAGCCATGGGAGCAAACTACGGCGATCTCGATAACGACGGTTGGTTGGATTTCTACTTGGGAACCGGTGATCCTGAGCTCAGCACACTCATCCCCAATCGCATGTTTCGGAATCAAAACGGTCATCGTTTCCAAGACGTGACCACTTCTGGAGGCTTTGGCAATTTGCAGAAAGGTCATGGAGTTTCGTTTGCAGATCTCGATAACGATGGCGACCAAGATGTGTTCGAGGTCGTGGGCGGGGCCTTCCCAGGAGATATCGGACACAGCGTCCTGTTCTTAAACCCAGGCCACGGCAACCACTGGATCACTCTGAACTGTGAAGGTGAAACATCCAATCGCGCAGCGATCGGAGCCCGTATCCGCGTCACCGTCCAGACAATCGATGGACCTAGATCCATCTACAAAACCGTGGGATCAGGCGGAAGTTTTGGAGCCTCTCCATTACGCCAAGAAATCGGCTTAGGCCAAGCACTCTCCATTCAGTCCATCACCATCCACTGGCCTAGTTCCGGACAGTCCCAAGAATTGCCCGGTGTGCCGATGGATCGTTTTTACAAAGTGCGCGAAGGTTCCAAATCGCTGGAACCTTGGGTATTAAAGTCGTTTCATATTCCGACCTCTGCGAAAGCAAACAACGATCACCATCATCATCCCGCCACAACGCCTTAACGAGTTTGACTCTTCGGCTTCTCGATCGGTTTCTCCGGCGACGACGGTTCCTTCTTTTTAAATGCGGATCGCAACAGCCAATGTTTCTTCAAACCCTGAATCATATCATCGGTGTGCACGATGGTGTCAGAAATCGAGGAGATCAGATTCGTATTCGATTGCACCTGAGTATTTAAATTGCTCGTAATCTCAGCAATGCTGACCAAGGTGCGTTCCAGTTCACTCGCGAGTGTAATCAACTTCGCATCCACATGACTGATCGTGGCATTGGCGTTCGTAATCGTGCTTTGTGTCGCCGCTAAAGTTTGCTCCACCTGATTTGCAATGTTCGTGGGAATCAACCAGTCGCCCAAAGATCCTTTCGGATTCTTGAGTGTTCCGGTAATGACAGCAATATTGGTGATCGTAGGCTGAATATCGCTCAGCAACGAATTAGCTTTGGTGGTAATCTGAACGGCGTTCGTGAGCGTCGCGATGATTTGGTTTGTTAACCCCAAAATGTTAGGCAATGCTTCGCGCAAATCTCTGGCCACTTCCTCGAACCGATCCGTCAGGGCTGCTGACTCCAATGCCTCCAGCGCATATCCCTTGCTGTTCCCAATAAACGGAACGTATTTTTTGGACTCCTGATCAAAAATTCCGGCCACCTTCTGCTTTTTAAAAACACCACCAATCTTGGTATCTTCGACCTTGTAGGTCGCATGCAAATCATGATTCCGGAACGTTCCACCTGGGATTAAATCGAGCACCCGTTTTCCTAGAAAATCTCCGGTGGTCACCTTGATTTTCGAATCGTCCCAAATATATCCCTCGTAAGGGTGTCTCACGATAAACTGCACAAACACACGGTTCGTCGTGATTTCAGGGCCCATGGATTCCACTTTTGTGATCTCCCCAACATCGAAACCAAGCAGCTTCACAGTATCCCCTATTTTCAGTCCCGTCCCGGAATTGACCCGTGTATGATAGGGCAGCTTCAGATCGAACCATCCTTTGCGCAACCCGGTGTGGTAAATGTAATACGAGAACCCCACGAGCATGAGGATCATCGAAAACGCGACAAAAAATCCTACAGTTCGTTCCACGCGGTTCAACCTCGTGCGCAATCCGGGAGTTAAGTTGTGCAAGGACATAACATTTTTAATCTGCTTGATCCAAATCGTTCCAGCAACCTGTCAACAGCGATCGTCCTAATGGATGATCCGTTTGTTGAAGGTTTTGGAGGTCTCCGAGATCCTCCCACCGTTGACGATGAACGAGGCCGAATCTCCGGTTTATTGCTAACCAAGGTCGAAAATCTGTCGTCGTCACAACGATGGTAACCCCTCGCCCATCTATCAACGGATGACCCTTCGCAATGCTTGGAAGAAACTCAAGCCACCAACCAGCTTGGCGAGAATCAGAATTGAATAAGGGATTATCGATCAAGAGCACTTCAGGGTTCAGCACTAGGGCTCTAGCCACAGCAATCCGTTGATGCAGTGTGTGACTCACCTCTGCTGGCCTCAATTCACTCAGTCGAGTCAAACCAGTCAACTCCAAGACTCTTTCCACTAGGGTCCCTGTCTCCTCAACAAGGCAATCGCGGTGGTAACACACTGGAAGCGCTACGTTCTCCTCGATGGTCAATTCGTTGAAGAGGCGTCCACCATTTTCAAACACCAAACCAATCCGCAACCGATTCGCCAATCGTTCGGCATCGTTCAAATCCTCCAATCGTGAGCCGAATAGGCGACACTCCCCTTCTAATGGCCGCTGTAGCCCGGCCGCAGTCGTCAGGAGATCCGTCTTCCCAACACGAGGGCGCCCACCGATCACCCAAAAATCACCAGCTTCCACAGACCATGTCAGCTCCCTGATTCGCGCAAGATCTGGCCCCGATTCAGTGGCACCCACTGTCGCTTTCAAGAATCTGATCAGTGGCTGAGGAGACATCAGATGACAAGGTAAACCACAATAAAAAAGGCGTCGATCACGACACATGCCACGACGCTGCCAATGATCGCTTGAGTCGTCACTCGGGGGACGTCCTCAAGTCGAACCGCATTCGCTAACCCCTGAAAGCAGGTGATCAACGCAACCACGACGCCAAAACTCAATGTCTTTAGGCCCAGCAAAATAAAATCCTCCCAACGCAATGACGAGGACATTTGCGCCAAATAAGTGGAGGGCGTCAGTGGAACATCTTGGATGAACGTGAACAAGAACCCACTGATCAACGCGATCAGAACCAAGTAAACCGTCAGGCTAAACACTGACAATGCAACTCCGATCACACGGGGCATTACGAGATAGTGAACGGGGTCGATGCCTAAAGCCTCGAGTTGCTCAACCTCACCCAGCGCACGGCTCGTGCTGAGTTCGATGACAATTCCTGTCCCCACACGAGCGAGCACCAATAACACAGTAACCAACGGTCCCAACTCCCGAACGATCACCGAGACCATAATCACCCCTGCATAATCCACTGCGCCGACTCGACTCAACAACGCAACAGTCTGACCACTCACCAGCAGCCCAAGCGCAACACCGAGAAACGTCAACATCGGCAGCGGTAAAAGGCCTGCACGATTAATCTGCCGTGCGACCAATGGACGCAAAACCACAGTGCTTTTATTCCATCGAGTCAGGGTAACTACTAAGGTGATCAACGCGAAAGCTCCCACGCGCTTCGTAGAATCGAGCGCGCCTAAGATCAGCCGACCCACCCATTGGTCGGGCCGAGTCCAGCACCGGCCCGAAGGACTTTGGGACTGTGTTGGGGAAGGATTAAGAAGAGCGTCGGACTCCACGTAAAAAGTCTAATCTGGACCTATAACCCGGTCAATGCCACACCCACCAAAGCAGCAAGACATTGCGGCGGCGAATCAATTCCCTTGGAACATTTTTTCCACCGCTGGATTCGCAGGGTAACCAAGGGCCACCGCTTTTTTATAATGGAACCGAGCTAACTCAAGCGCGGGAGGTTGAGAGGTCGTGTAGGCCATCGAGAGATTGTAATGTGCCCCAGCATAATTCGGATTCAATTGAATCGCTCGTCGAAACGCTTTTTCCGCAGGTCCACGCTGCCCCTTTTGGCTCAGTGCGATACCCAAGTAATTCTGTGTCTCAGAATCCTTCGGGTCTGCAGTCGATGCCTTGCTCAGATAATCGATGGATTCATCGATCTTATCCTGCCGAAACCGGAGGATTCCCATCAATGATTGGAGATGTGCATCAGCAGGATCAAGCCCCAATGCCACGGTCAGGCGTTCGTCAGCCTGAGGTAAATGATTTTGCTGCAGATTGATCGCTGCAAGGTTTGCCAACACCACCGTGTTCTTCTCGTCCATTTTGAGAACTTCTAAATACTTCGCTTCGGCAACATCAAATTGGCCTGCTCCGAATGCCTTCTGAGCTTCTGCCACAAGCGGAGCTGCCCCTGCTGGAAGCGTTCGTACTGCTGGTTTGGCTGCCTCCTGAGTTTGGACAACTGGCGTCGTGGCTTGCGCCTCGGGAGCTGGGTTTGCATTTCGCTTATTACCACTGCGCCAAGGCCATTGTACCGCAGTCAAAAATCGTTTTCCTCGAGGTTCAGTATCCTTTTTCTCTTGAACCTTGGGGACTTCTGAGTTTTTGGGGGAAGCAGCAGTCAATTTCACAGGAGGAGCTTTGAACAAAGCCAACTCCTCAGCAGTATAAGGCACAGTGACGGCCTCAAGCACTTTCAAACGGGCCTGAAGCGCAGCGATTTCTTTCCGTAATTTATCAGACTGGGTGTTGTCCACTCCCACCTTGGGACCCGTTGCAACTGCCCGGTTTTTCAACACCTGATTCTCCGCACGCAGAGCCTCGACTTTTTCCTTTTCCTTAGCCAAGAGCCCCCGTTGAACCTCGTTCGCGGCGACTTGTTGTCGAAGCGACTCAATTTTCGCTTCCGCAGCCTTCAGCGCGCTCGAACTCTTGGACTTATTCTTTGATTCCTCGAGGGCAGCTTTCAATAGATTCAACTCCGAACCTACTTTCACCGCTTCAGCATCCTTCGCTTTCAATTCTTGCTCCAATTTCAGAGTGCTAGCCTGGGCTGCCGTCAAATTCGCCGCCGCCAACTCCCTTGCTTTCTCGAACTCTTTGATCCGCTCCTGTGCTTTAGCGAGTTCACGGGGATCTACATTAGCTGGTTGGGCGGTAAGTGCTTCCTGCAACTTGGCTGCTAGAAGTGTTTTCTCCCCTTCCAATCGAGCGATGGTGTCCTTAAATGGTACGGTAGGATCTGCGGGTGCCGGTGCGGGTTTTTCCTTCTCCGCTTGTGCAGCCTTCTCTGAATCCAACAACACTGACTTTAGACCGGCGAGTTTGGCATTGACGTATTCGAGACGAAATTTAACCGCATTCGGATTCCACTCTGGTGAAGTTTTTTGAAATATGGTGAGAGATCCAAGCGCTTCCAGATACTTTTGCTTCGCTCTGGCTTGTTGTTGCGTGGCTAGCAGTTGATCGGCCTCCTGAATAACGAGATAAATCTCCACATACTGCTCGTCCCCTGCCGCGTGCGCGGGCATAGACCGGAACAAAGCCACAATGAGTAATAAAACAAAGGACCAACGCATGCCGTAAACTAAACAGGGAGAATTCCCTTTGGCAATCCGGAATAGC
>SXQI01000039.1 GCA_005793025.1 Verrucomicrobiales bacterium | reverse complement strand
GGCGACACGGCTCTCGGGCGTTTGATGAATCATCCGCCGTTCAAGCGGGTCTTTTTGAGAGCGTTGGTGGATGCCATGAACGGGCCACTTCTTGCGACGAACTATGCCCCACTAATCGACGGACGGTATGCGGCTTTCTCCGCCAACAAATTAAGCATCACAGCTCCCTCGGCGATCAAGACCTACATTGAAACCCGCCGGAAAGCGACGACGACGGTTTTGGCTCCATTCCTCAAAGTGCCCCTCGCAATCACCACATCGGGTGGCGCCGATTTTAACACGAGCTCCAGCACCGTGTTGCTTTCCGGTTCAGCACCAGCCGATATCAAAACCATACGGATCAACAATATTGAAGCACCCGTGACTTGGACCACTGTCACAAATTGGACACTCGACTGGCCGCTAAGATTGGGTGCTAACGTGCTTTCTCTGCAAGGGTATGGAACGGGTGACACGATGCTGAGTAATCAATCCCAGACCGTCACCATCACTTCAAGTGCTGGAACCACCATTAAAAACCACGTTGTAATCAACGAATGGATGGCGAGGAACGACGGCGTCCTATTGGATCCGGTCAGCGGGTTGCCCCGCGATTGGTTTGAACTCTACAACCCCACGGATTTGAACGTTGATTTATCCGGTTGGCGGGTTTCGGACAATGCAACCAACAGGACTCATTTCTTTTTACCGAACCAGACCCGCCTCGATCCAAAATCCCACCTGCTGATCTGGGCGGATGGAACAGGGTTGGGCCTGACACCCGATGGGTCGGTTCACGCAAACTTTAAACTAAATGAAGACGGTGAAGAGATCGCATTGTTTTCAGCGACAGGCGTTTTGGTGGATTCAATTCAATTTGGTCCGCTTAAGGCCAACATCAGTGAGGGGCGTTGGCCCGATGGGGCGAACAGTTTCTTGATGTTCGTGGAAGGTCCGACGCCACGAACTGTCAATTCGGTGAATGGAGAGGACGGCCTAACTCCGCGCATTACCAGTGTGCGTCACAACGGTAGTTCCGTTACGATTTCATGGCGCTCCGAACCGGGACGTCGCTACCATCTTCAGTATCGGATCGCCGTTCATGATCCGGTCTGGCGAAACCTGCTAGGGGATGTGGACGCGACGGGACCTGATTCTCAGAAAACAGATTCCACGATCGGCACTTCCTTGAGCCGATTCTACAGGATTCTGCTGGTGCCGTGATGAGTTGTCTCTGCGGCCGATCACTTGGTGCTGTTGATTAGGAATGGGAGTTTTGACGAAGCAATTGTGTGCACGGGTATGCGAAACTCCAGAAGCGCAAGCAGTCTGGGCGCGTCTGGAGAAGGGAGGATTGTGCACAGTGCAGGGCTTGAGCGGAGCGGCTCAACCCATGGTTGTTGCGGCACTTCGCACGCAGATTCCCATTCGACCTATCGTGGTGATTACGGCGGGAGTCAAAGAGCAGGAAAATTTCCATCAGGATCTTGAGACATGGCAGAGATTGAACCAAACTGAAAATGGCAGCCTCTTTTATCCCGCATGGGAAATCTTACCTCACGAATCAAAATTACCCCATGCCGATGTGATCAGCGAACGGCTGGAAACATTGGTGGCGCTGGCAGGGAGCGCAAAAAAAACTGCTCCCATCGTGGTAACGACGAGCGCGGCGTTGATGCAACGGACTTTCCCGCCGAAAACTATAACTAAGTGTACGCGCGTCATCGCTTTAGGTGACCGCATCGACCCTCTCGACCTGATCGAATGGTTGGAGGAAAATGGCTACGATCCAGAAGCTCAAGTCACACAAAAAGGGGAGATCGCATCCCGTGGTGGAATTCTGGATATTTACCCACTGACGAGCCCTTGGCCCGTTCGGGTTGAATTCTTTGGAGATGAAATCGAGTCGTTAAGGTTTTTCGATCCAAACACTCAAATCTCACGTGAACCGATCGAAAGGGTCACGATAACTCTCGGCGGAGAGTTGGGACTTCTTAAGAAATGGACCGAAAAACCATCCTCAGAACGGCTAGGCTCGTTACTCGACTATTTAGCTGATGATACCATCTTCCTCGTTTGCGATTCTTCGCAGACCGACCTTCGTGCGGCAGAGTATGAACTACAAATTGCTCCCGCACCGGCTTTTTACATCGGCTGGCGAGAGTTCTCGGCGATGGCCGAAGCGCGAGGGATGACGTGGGTGAATTTTGAAGAGTCCGGCCTGAATGATTTAGCGGAACCCAATCATGACTATTTGACCTGGACATTTCAGTCCCTAGAGACTTGGCGCACGGTGGGCGAGCGATTGCCGGAGGCTCAGGTCGCGGACGCCCAACGGAGAGAGTTTTTTCAACGATTGCACCGTTGGTTGAGACAGGATTATGAGGTCCAAGTTTTCTGCAATAGCGACGGGGAACGCCAAAGGTTTTCTGAGGTTTGGGCGGAATATGGCTTAGGAACTATCCCAAGTGCGAGCGAACCAAGTCCCAAGCTCATTGTGGGTGCCCTGAGTCGCGGATTCCTTCAAGAGCAGTCGAAATGGGTCGTGGTCACCGATGCGGAAGTTTTTGGTCGCTACAAAGTTCAACGTCCGAGGCGATTGAAATCTCCGCACGCCGCCGCTTCCCGATCGGCGTTAGATATAGATTTTAGTGATCTGGTTGAGGGGGATTTCGTTGTTCACTTACAGCATGGGATCGGTCGCTTTGCGGGTTTGAAAAACCTGACACCTGACCTTAAAAAAGGTTCGTTGCGCACTGAGATTGTTCACCAAGAATCTCTCGTCATCGAATTCGCGCCATCAGAAGTTGGACAACCCGGCCCGAGACTTTATGTTCCGGTCACGGAGGCACACCTAGTGAGCAAATATGTAGGGGCTGGAAAAGTGCGTCCGACACTCAACACGTTAGGTGGAAAGGCGTGGGGAAAAACCAAAGCTCAAGCGGAAGAATCGGTGCGGGATCTCGCAAGCGAACTCTTGGCAATCCAAGCTGCAAGGGAATCTCAAGAGGGTTTTTCGTTTGGACCAGATACGCCATGGCAGCGTGAATTCGAAGGGGCCTTTATCTACGAAGAGACCATCGACCAGCATCGAGCGATCGATGCGGCCAAGCGCGATATGGAAATGTTGAAGCCCATGGATCGGTTGATTTGCGGCGATGTGGGTTATGGTAAAACTGAGGTCGCGATTCGTGCAGCGTTTAAGGCGGTGATGGGTGGGCGTCAGGTTGCTGTTCTTGTCCCCACGACCGTTCTTGCTCAACAACATTTCAACACGTTTCGTGAACGAATGGCGGACTATCCAGTTCGGGTGGAGCAGATGTCCCGATTTCGAAGGAAGGCGGAGCAGCGCAAGATTTTGGCAGACCTTTCTCAAGGATCCGTAGACATCGTGATTGGAACCCATCGTCTGATCCAAACGGACGTTTGTTTTAAAGATCTGGGGTTGGTTGTCATTGATGAGGAACAGCGATTTGGGGTGATGCACAAGGAGCGGTTCAAACTGCTCAGGCGAATGGTAGATGTGCTGACATTGAGCGCGACCCCGATCCCTCGCACGCTTTATCTTGCTCTCACTGGCGCGAGGGACATGAGCACGATTGAGACCCCTCCGCTCGACCGATTACCCGTTGAAACCATCGTGACTCAATATGATGAACGAGTGGTGCGAGATGCGATTCAACGCGAATTGAATCGAGGGGGTCAGGTTTTCTTCCTCCATAACCGTGTGCACGACATCCTTGCTGTCGCCACAAAGCTCAAAGCACTGGTTCCAAAGGCTCGCTTCCTAGTTGGCCACGGGCAGATGGAGAGCGACGAACTTGAGGATGTCATGGCAAAGTTCATCAACGGCGAGGCGGATGTGCTCGTCTCAACGACGATCATCGAAAGCGGCATCGACATCCCTAATGCGAACACCATCATCATCGATCGAGCTGACCGTTTTGGTTTAAGTGATCTCTATCAACTTCGCGGACGAGTGGGCCGTTACAAGCATCAAGCCTATGCCTATCTAATGCTACCTCGACACGCTGCTTTGCTGAGTGACGTGCGAAAACGCATCAGTGCCATCAAGCAGTACTCGAGCTTGGGGAGTGGATTCAAAATCGCCATGCGTGACCTTGAAATCCG
>SXQI01000006.1 GCA_005793025.1 Verrucomicrobiales bacterium | reverse complement strand
TGGGGATCAACGATGTGCGCCGAATGCGGATCGAGAAGTTGACCTTGGGCGAGGTGGCGCGGATCCCGTAGAGGACTAAGTTAAACCTTAGGCCAACGAGAGTGCGCCGGAACTGTCGCCAAAGGATTGGACCGGGGTTCCCATGTTCTCGAGCATGGAGACGTAAAGGTTGCAGAGCGGAGTTCCCGAAGGGCTGGCGATGTGGCGACCGGGTTTGATTTTTCCACCGGCACGACCCGCAAGGACGATGGGGAGGTTGCTGGGTTCGTGGTTGTTGCCATCGGACATTCCAGATCCGAACATGATCATGGAATTGTCGAGGAGCGTGCTCTCTCCTTCTTTGATGGAGGCTAATTTGTCGAGGAGGTAAGCCAGTTGTTCGGTGTGCCAACGGTTGATCTTGGCGTAGGGTTCGTATTTCTCGGCTTTGTTTTGGTGGTGACTGAATTCGTGGTGGCTTCCGTTAGCACCGGGGATGAGTTGGGCGAAATTCTTGGAGGAAACATCATTGGCGAACATGAAGGTGCTGATGCGTGTGGAATCGGTCCAGAAGGCCAATGCCATGAGGTCTAACATCAGACGCACATGTTCTTGATGATCCTTAGGAGCATTTTTTGGTGCTGCAATATCCGAGTGGGGTTGGGAAGGCGGATGCCATGGACTCGGGTCCGGTTTGGAGAAAAACGCGAGACGCCGTTCGACATCGCGCACGGAGTCAAGGTATTCATCGAGTTTGAACTGGTCATCGCGACCCAACTGATTTCTCAACCGGCGGGCATCATCGAGCACTAGATCGAGAAGTGCTTGTTTGTCATCGGTGGGTTGAGAGCGGGAGGCCCGAGATTGTCGGGCTTTCATGATCAGAAAGAGGCGTTCGTAGGCTAGCTTGGGGTTGATCTCCTTGGCCACGGGTGTGGAGGGTGACCGCCAAGAAATGGAGCAACCGTAGAGGCGGGTGTATCCGACGTTTGAATCGATGCCTGATACGACAGGATCCACCCCGAGCTCGAGGGATGGCAAGGGGGTCATGCGACCTATTTGTTGAGCACAGAATTGGTCGATCGACATGCCGCCGACGCTGATGTCTTTGCCCGGTGTTTTTCGGACGGGTAGGCCGGTGAGGAAGTTTGCTGTTTTTGCATAGTGGCCATCGCCTTGGTGGCTATGCTTTTTATCGAGGCCAGAAAAGACCATCAACTGTTGCCGATGTCTGGCGAGGGGCTCTAGGGAGGAGGTGAGTTTGTAATCCGCGCCTGACTCTTTCGGGAACCATTTGTCCTTCCACACGCCGTTGGGGAAGAAAAGGGAGGCCATCCGGACAGGGGCCTGAGATTTATCACCCTGAGCTGTGGCCAAGGCCTTGGCTGCACGACCCGATGCCCCCATGACGTTCAGGAGAGGTAAGCCGAGGAGCACGCCGGCACCGCGCAGGAAAGTCCGGCGCGGAATATGCAGAGAGTTGGTTTTCATTGTTCGGCGTCTTTTTTTGGATAAAACCGGTGACGGAACGGGAAACTCAGCGCGATTTCTTCCACCAAAACCGAGGATTGATAGTGATTATTCTTCAACGCTGTCATAGCTCGGTCGATGACGCAATTATCAAAATGGTTCAATTCCCGACCATAAGCATACCCGGTGAGCTTTCGGGCGACTTGTTTGATGATGTCATCTTTGCGCGCCATGAGCACAAGTTTGAGACCTTCTGGTCCTCGGAAAGTTTGCCCTGAAGGAAGCGTTCCCGAGGCATCGATTGCGAGACCTTGCTCCGTTTCTCGCCATCGGCCTAGGACATCATAATGCTCCATTCCGAATCCCAGCGGATCCATCTTGTTATGGCAAGCGGCGCAATCGGCCTGTTGACGATGGAGTTCGAGCTGGGCGCGAATTGAAACGGGTTTTGCATCTTTTTTGGAGGATTCCAGCGCGGGGACATTGGGGGGAGGAGGAGGAATTTTGTCTCCGAGCAACGTTTCCAACATCCAGCGTCCACGGAGGACAGGGCTGGTGCGAAATGGAAATGATGTGAGGGTGTGGACCGCCGCAAACCCGGTGACGCCTCCTCGTTGTTTGCCTTCGAGTTTGACGAGTTGAAGTTCCTCACCTTGGCCGGCGGGGAGACCATATAACACTGCAAGACGGTTATTGACGAAGGTGTAATCGGAATCAATTAACTCGAGGAGCGATCGGTTGTTTCCAAAAATGTGGTTCACGAACGCGATGACTTCCTGCTCCATCGAATGCTTCAACGAATTATCGAATTCAGGATATTGGGTTCGATCGGGACTGACTTCATCCAAACGTTCGATTTCAAGCCACTGTGCGGCGAAACGTTCTCCTAAGGCTTTTGATTTGGGATCAGCCAAGAGGCGATGAACCTGCTCGCGGTAAATGTTGGGATCGTTCAGTTGGCCGCTGGTGGCCGCCGCCATGAGTTGGGCATCGGGTGCTGAGGACCATAAAAAATAGGAAAGACGGGAAGCGAGTTGAATGCTTCCCAACGGTTGAACGCCGCGCTCCTCGGGCTCAGGCTCTACCAAGAACACAAAATGAGGCGAGAGCAGGAGGGACTTGAACATGAGCCTAACGGAGGACACATAGCCATCGCCACGTTGCCAAGCGCGATCGAAAAGGCCGAGGTAACGTTCTACTTCGTTTTCTTGAATCGGTCTGCGAAACAATTTAGGGATCCATTGGTCGAGGATCTTCGCTGCGTGTAGTCGGGACTCGCGTTTTGAAGGCAGCGATTTACCCACAATGGATACTCGTGCTGCTAGCCGTTCTTTGCTCAAACGTGAACTGGTGTCCGGCAGCACCGTCTCTAAGATTCGGTCTGTCGCGGCGAGATAGTTTTCGATGTGCAGAGCGGATGTGAACAACGCGCTTCCGGTAGTATCGAACCCTTCACCACCTCCACCATCGGCGGGCAATAAATCAGCGAGCGGGATAACTAGTCCAAAAAGATCGCGGACGGTGTTGGCATATTCCGCGCGATTTAACCGGCGGCTCATGACATAGCCTCTGTAAAAATTCGCGTTGCGATCTGATGCAATTTGATCGCAATCCGGATTCTTGGGTTTGGGAAGTTCTCGGAGCCATGCCATGGCTTTTTGCCATCCTTCGAAACCTAGTTCGTATTTTCCTTTCGGGGGCATCTCGTAGGCTTGGACTTTCTCAAAGATATTTTGCCAAAGTTCCTCCTCAGCCTTGACCTGATCGAAATCAGCTATTCTTTCCAGATCGATGTCGCCTTTTTTCTTCTCTTTCCCATGACAATCGTAGCAATGTTTTTTGAAGAGTGGCCTGATTTTATCGCGGTAATCAGACGCTAAATCTGCCCGAGCCGCAAACGTCGAGAGGCAATATGCGATAAGCACCCATGACATCATTCGATTCAAGTGGCGCATTCCCGATCGTTGTGTGGAGCTGCTGAAAGTCATCCGATCTTTTTTCCTCCTTTAAAGACGCATGACTCCGAGGGAAACTCAATCTAATTCCCTCAAATCGTTCCGCCGAACATTGACGCAACTGGTGCGGGCTAGATCGAGATTTCGTCTTCCTCGGCGTGGATGTGGAGAAACTCGAGGATGCGGGCGACGGCTTCTGTCACGGTCAATTGATCAGTGCGGAGTTCCACTTCAGGCTGAAGTGGTGCTTCGTAAGGTGCAGAGATGCCAGTAAACTCCTTGATTTCTTGCGCACGCGCCTTGGAGTAAAGCCCCTTCACATCACGTTGTTCGCACACCTCCAGAGGTGCATTGACGTAAATCTCGATGAACTTGCCCTCGGTGACTGTTTGTCGGATGAGGTCTCGATCTGATCGGTATGGGGAAATGAACGCCGCGATAACGATGACACCGGCGTCTTGGAATAGCTTGGCGGTTTCGCTCGCCCGTCGGATGCCTTCTCTCCGATCCTTGGGTGAGAAGGTCAGGTCGGAATTCAACCCGTGCCGGACGTTATCTCCATCAAGGACGTAAGCATGTTTGCCCATGTTGAAGAGTTCGCGCTCGAGCTC
>SXQI01000297.1 GCA_005793025.1 Verrucomicrobiales bacterium | reverse complement strand
CGTTTATTTGGAACGCGCTCAAGGCCCCGTGCTGTGGCACGGGTTGGGCATACAGCTTTTTTGGGTGATTGCTTTTTTTGGATTGGCACGATTGGCATGGAATCGCGGAATTCGGAGATACACAGCGGCGGGTGGTTGATTTGATTGCACCAACCATGAAATCCACCCAATCAACCGCAACGACATTCAGACGTTACCTCGGCATTTATGCTGCCCTGTGGAGAAACTCCCTTGTTCGTGAGATGGGATTTAAGTCCAATTTCCTCCTCTGGATTGTCGTCGAGGCCCTTTGGTTTGCCTTGCAGCTCAGTTATTTTGCGGTCATCTATTCGCATACCGATAGCATCGCTGGATGGACAAAATGGGAAGTGGTTTTGCTCATCGGAACTGCACAATTCATCCAGCAACTTTTCACGGCACTCTTTCTAACAAATGTGACGGACCTTTCGGAACTGATCCGCACTGGCAAACTCGATTTTCTTCTCCTTCTCCCTGTGAACACGCGGTTCTTAATTTCGCTGCGTAAGGTTGATTTAGGAGGGTTTATCAACGCCGGGATGGCCCTCGTCGTTGTCGGGTATGCCTGCCATCAATTGCGGATCGAACCAACATGGTCACAATTATTGGGGTTCTTGATCTTAAGCGCAGCAGGGGTGTGCATCCACTACGCCTTGGTTCTGATCCTAGCCGTTTCTGCTTTTTGGACCGTAAGATCGCAGGGTGTGGTTTGGTGTTATTACAATCTATTCAACATCGCCCGCATGCCGCAGAGCGCGTTTCAAGGATCGTTCAAAATCATTTTTACCTTTGCGCTGCCCATGCTACTTATCGCGAATGTGCCCGCAAAACTCCTGCTCCAAAACCTCGGCTCGGCATGGCCCATGACCCTACTCTTGGTCATCACAGGGGTGTGGTGCGTGTTATCCGAAATCCTATGGCGGTTTTCACTTCGACACTACACGAGTGCCAGTTCCTGACCGCAAACATCGTTGCTTCACCTTGAGCACGATGGTATCCTCACCAGACAGACATGTTCGGGCGACCTAAGAACAAAAATGGTGAAGCTCATCGGTATTATTTACTACCGGGGATGGGTCGTGCCAATCGCAAGCGCCGAAGCACCATCCGCTTCTGGACCATCCTCGTGGGGTTGATTACAGGACTTGCTATCGGGGCCGCGTTCTACATCGCCCACCGCTGGTCGATGGGTTATTGACCATGGACTTAGCGGTCTTTGGGTTGGCTGAAAAGTTGTCTGATGATGTCCTCGATCGGCACTTCTTGGATGTCGAGATCCAGCACGGGTAAGGTATCCAAAATCGTTTTACACACTGGGATTACACGATCCCGCCGAACCTTGAGTTTGATGGATCCTGGCACCTTTTCCACGATCTCCCCCAGTCCAGTGAGGGGCACGGAGACTCCTTCCGGCTCCACAGGGGTTTGAATGGTGATCAGTTTAGAGTCCGCGAATCGATCAATCACCTGCTCCAGCTTCCCGTCGAAGAATATTTTGCCTTTATCAATGATGATGACTCGCTGGCAGAGTTCCTGAATGTCCGCCATGTAGTGACTGGTCAGGATGATTGTAGTTTTCTGGGTTTGATTCAGGTGCCTTAAAAACTCTCGGACCGTTTTTTGAGAAACCACATCCAGACCGATCGTTGGTTCATCGAGAAAAAGAATCTTGGGCTCATGGAGAAGAGAGGCAATCAACTCCATCTTCATACGTTCTCCAAGCGAGAGTTCGCGAACCATCACATTCAGTTTCTCACCCACCTGAAGGAGTTCGGTGAGTTCACCCAAACGCTTTTGGAAACGTGGCTGAGGGATGCCATAAATTCGTGCGTTCAATTCCAACGATTCTCGAGCAGGCAAATCCCACCATAATTGATTTTTTTGCCCTAGCAACAGGGAGAATTGACGACGGTAATCATCCTTGCGATGCCAGGGAATAAAACCCAGAACTTGAGCTGTCCCGTGGGTCGGATAGAGCAATCCTGCCAACATTTTCAGGGTTGTCGTTTTACCTGCCCCATTGGGTCCAAGAAACCCGACAAACTCCCCCTCCTGAATCTCGAAAGTGATGTTATGGGCCGCATCAGCTTCTTGGTAATCGCGCTTTGCGAGACCACGCAGGGCACCTCGAAACCCCGGTTGTTTTTTGTAGGTGCGGTAGGTCTTGGTTAGACCTTGAACTTCGATGATCGGCTTTTTGCTCATAGGGCCGGCAGGATCAGGAGCATGGAGCCAACACCCAGTCAGTTGATTGTAGCATCCAGATTTACCAACTACCGTTGCAATTGACGCTCAAGAAAATTGACTGTTTGCCGAACGCTTGCATCCACTTCCATGCGGTCCTTAATCAACCGGCAAGCGTGCATTACGGTACCGTGATCGCGGCCACCAAAGGTTTCGCCGATGGTGGTGAGGGAGTTGCCAGTGAGCTGTCGTGACAGGAACATCGCAACTTGGCGCGGGAAGGCGATGTTTTCTGGGCGACGTTTGCTGGTCATATCCGCCAAACGAATATCGTAATGTTCAGCCACTTTCTTCTGGATGGCTTCAATGCTAATCACCAATCGACCTTCTTCACTGAGAATATCGCGCAGGAGCCCCTCCGCGATTTCGGCGTTCAGTGTTTTCCCCGTGAGTGCAGCATAAGAAGCGACACGAACCAACGCTCCCTCTAATCGGCGGATGTTGGCCCGAATCCGGGTTGCGATAAAATTAATGATGTCATCGGGTATTCTCACCTCGAGGGACTGAGCTTTTTTCCTCAAGATCGCGATCCGCGTCTCAACCTCGGGGGGTTGGAGATCCGTCACCAGACCCCATTCGAACCGTGAAATCAGCCGTTGTTCAAGGTTTTGCAGCTCACTTGCCGGCCGATCGCAGGTGAGAACTATCTGGCGGTGCGCCTCGTGCAGCGCGTTAAATGTATGGAAAAACTCTTCTTGGATTCGCTCCTTACCCGCCAAGAATTGGACGTCATCGATGAGGAGTAAATCGGATTGACGATATTTCTTCCGAAATTTCGCCAAACTATTGTTCTGGATGCCGTCGATATACTCGTTCGTAAATTTTTCGGAAGAAACGTAGGTCACCTTCACGTTCCGCCGATGAGCTAGAACATGTTGCCCGATGGCGTGAAGCAGATGGGTTTTCCCAAGCCCCACGCCTCCATACAGAAACAGTGGGTTGTAAGATTTCCCCGGTGCTTGCGCCACCGCGCTTGCCGCTGCGTGAGCAAAATTATTATTATTCCCAACCACGTACGTATCGAACGTGTTATTTGGGTTGAACGGGGTTTCTCGAATCGTGGGCCGGGCCGTCATTTCCTCGACGCGATTCGTAGAAATGGAAGCCGGCCGGGTCTGAGTCGTTGGTTTGGTAGAACCGGCCGTTCCACCACTACGCGATGCAACTCGGAAAGTTACTTTGATGGAAGAAGCAGCGGAATGAGAAATGGTGTCTTGGAGGAGGCTCAGATAATTCTCCGTCAACCAAACCTCACAAAAGTCATTCAACACTTCCAATGTGATCAAATCGTTTTCCAACGACACCGCCCGAATGGGAGCGAACCACAATTCGTAGATATCCTTGTTCAACAAGGTTTGGAGCATTTTTTGCGCTTCACACCAAATTGCATCTGAAGGGCTTGAAACCGCTAATTCCGTTGCTGAGGATGAATTATTCACTTGGATAAACTTCGGAATTGTAACGGCAAACCATCAAAAACAAAGGGGCTTAGAATAGGTCGGTTGAAAATCATTAAGGAAACGGAGTTTTTTCGATGGTTGTGACAGAGCTAATGTTTGCAAGCCATTGATCTTAAACAGCTTAGCGTGGGTCGAAACTACGTATAAAGGTGGGATCACAATTCTAACTTTGTCTGTCGGTTCATCGATATCGATGGCAATGGTTCTAGGTTAACCGACTCTTCCTGACGAGAGAAACATATTCGTGTTTGTTCACGGGTTATTCACAGCGGCTGAAACTCTTCTAAAATCAACCACTTCCGGCATTTTAGGCCGCTTTGGGGGTTGGATTTTATTTCTGATAATTCTGGAATTATTTGTAAATAACACCGGGTTGTTTCAGGGGTCGAAAACCATTTCTGGGGTTGCGTGTAGACTGAAAGGTCTCGGAGGAAACCCGTTTTAAACGGCGGAGTCGCCTGTTTCTTCGGTGCGGATTCGGATCGCAGTTTCCACAGTCGAGATGAAAACCTTACCATCGCCGATCTTACCTGTTTTTGCAGCCTTGATGATCGCAGCCACGGCGTCCTCCACCTGATTGTCGGCAAGCACGATCTCGATTTTAATCTTGGGTAAAAAATCGACGGTATACTCGCTCCCTCGATAAATCTCGGTATGACCTTTTTGGCGACCAAACCCTTTGACCTCGGTAACCGTCATGCCCTCCACACCCACGGCAGCCAAGGCTCCTTTTACTTCTTCCAACCGAAAAGGTTTAATAACGGCCTCGATCTTTTTCATCTGGGTGCGGTTGTTTGTCTGGGTGGCATTCTAACCAAGAGTCGATGCCTGTAAACAGGTTTGTGATTTCCTGTTTTTGAGAGGGTGCTAATTCGTTGGACACTCCGTGGTTCCTTCGTCATACCTAGGAGTAACCACATTCGATTATGAAAAAACTTTATTCCTTAGTGATAGTTACCGTCATTCTCGGAACGTTGGGACTAATTTCAGTCCAAGCCGACAAGGCGCGACCCAAAGTAGTGATGGTGGCTGCAGAGTTTCTTTATAATTCCCGGGAAACATTGCCGGTATTTCGTGACGCCCTTCGGCTCAAATACCCCTCCGTCGATTGGATCGTGTTAATGCGCCCGGAAGATCCCAAAAACCAGACAATTCCGGGTTTGGAAGCGATTTCAGAAGCAGATCTCGTGATGTTGATGATGCGTCGGATGACCTTGCCTTCGGATGAGCTAAACCGGTTTAAGACCTATTTGTCACAAGGTCGCCCTTTAATCGGACTACGCACCGCCAGCCATGCGTTCGAAAACTGGAAGGAATTCGACAACAAAGTGCTCGGTGGGAATTATCAGAATCACTACGACAACCAATTCCGACCTGTGATCAGTCTGGATGGGAGTGGGGGAACCGCCCTGTTGAAAGGGGTCAAAGGCTGGACCTCCAGCGGTTCTCTTTACAAGAATTCGCCATTACCAGCCGAGAGCCAAGTATTGTTGCGAGGAACCATCGACGGAAAACCTTCGGAACCCGTGGCTTGGACCCATTCGTTTGGAATGAGTCGGGTTTTTTATACTTCCCTCGGCCATCCCAACGATTTTAAGGAACCGAGTTTTACTGTGCTGCTGGAAAACGCAATCCTTTGGGCGTTGGGTGATAAGGCTCCGAAGTCGGATAGAATCTCGATTCCCCAAGGAATCAAACGAGTGGATGTGGAGGAATTTGATCGGCTCCGGCTAACGACGAAAGCGGTAATCCTCGACGTGCGGACTCCGGAGGAATTCGCCGCCGGCCACTTACCGGGTGCAATCAACATCGATGTGAACGAGGCTGATTTCGAAGAGAAAGTGAAACGTCTCAACCCTGACCAACCGTATCTTGTCCACTGTGCGGCGGGAGGACGGAGCGCACGCGCTTGCACCAAAATGGGTCGGTTAAACTTTAAAACTTTAGTGGACCTAGCACCCGGATTTAACGGATGGAAAGCTGCGGGAAAGCCGGTGGAAAAATAATCCCTAATCCAAATCCAGAAACGTTCCTCCGATTTGCCGGACGCCGTCGTTTTGATTGAAGTAATAAACCACGAGAGCTTGTTTTTTTGAAACGAGGGTTGCCCACGGGTAACCCAAATCACCATTGCCTCCATCATCTCGGATGATCAACTCTTCAGAGTTCTTAACATCGCGACATTCTGGATCCAAAATTCGGGCGCGGATGCCAAAGGGTTTGTGGCGGTAACCATAAACCAGCAGGACTCGACGATCCGGAAGCTGCAGGGCGTAATGGGGATGGCCTTGAAACCCGGCATCCTCCCAATGAAAACTTTTCCCATGATCAGTTGAACGAGCAATGACGGTGTGATCTCCAAATCCCTCCGTCCGAATGAAGGCGACGAGATCCCTTTTAGGTGTTTCGAACAGAGAGGTTTCATTGAATTGGATCTTCGGATCTGCCGCGATCTGACAGGAATAGGTCCACGTTTGTCCCTGATCTCCCGAACTCATTAAGTGGACTTCGGTGTGCTTGGCATTATTTCTGGCACTGGCTGCGACTGCGAAATGAACTCTTCCATCTCTGCTCTGGCACATGGCTCCTCGGTTATAGGCCGGGACGGTCTTTCCGAAGATATCCAGATTGAGTTCTGTGGGGTTCGGAGGTGGAATAATTGGAGGAGTCCACGATCGGCCGCCGTCCCTAGACTTGAGAATATATCCCCCGAGAAAAACAAAGTTGCCATAATTGGCGACGGGTTGTTTGAGCTTGGCGATAGCATCCATCTCGAGCCGAGCCCAGCCGTAGCTTGAACACAAAAGGGTCCCATCGCGAAGTTGGATCAAGCAAGGGTCTTGAGATCCTCCGAACGGATGAGCAAAGAGGAGTTCCGGATCTTTCCCCCACGTTTTACCGGCGTCACGCGAGCGAACTATAACCAAGTAACTATTGGGATCGGTATGGGTGATGCCGGTCTCTTTGAAGCGGCGACGTTCAGGAGCCCGTCGAAAGGCGACGATCAATTCTCCATCCGGTCGGTGGACGATGGAAGGGAATGCGGAATAGAACAATGGATCCTCATAGATGACGATGTCGCGGGCTTTACTCACACCCGCTGCGCCTAGCACAGCGGGTGTCCATGCGACCGAGAGGAGAACCAACAGAACGAGTATTCGAGAAGGGTTCAAGGTGTTGCCAATCTGCTTCCCAAACCGCCTGACGTCCAACCAAATCAACCGTCGCCACACCTTCGAGATTCGGTTTCTTCTTTCCGGCGACCGGGGGTTCATCCTAGCTTCTGGGGATGGTTCCCATCATAAGACGCTGTCTCTTGGCGTTGTTACGGTTGTTGTTTCGGTATGAGGCGTATGGCCTTGAAGCATTGCGTACGCCGGGTCCCGTTCTCTTGGTTCCTAACCATCTCTCGTGGATTGATTGGTTGTTTCTGTGGGTTTTGTTGGATGATGGATGGAAGTTTGTGACTTCGAGTACCACAGCTGAGACCTCACCTATTCACCGGGCGTTGATGCTCAATCGGTTTACGTTCCCCATTGATACAGCCTCTCCTTACGCCGTGAAACGGATGGCCGAGTTTCTCCAAGGAGGAGGGCGCCTAGTGCTTTTCGCCGAGGGGCGACTCTCGTTGACAGGTTCTCTCATGAAACTGTTCGACGGCACGGGGTTCCTGTTTCTAAAAACCAAAGCAAGAGTGATCACCTGCCACCTGCGCGGAGCTCAACGATTATTGTTCTCGCCGAACCCCAATAAGAAGGAGCTTTTTCCTCGGATTTCGTTGCATGTCAGCGGCGTGTTGGATGTTCCGACTTTTGGCGAGATCCACACCTCAGAGGCACGGAGCCGGCTAACACTTTGGTTACGCGACCAGATGGTGCGCCAACAGTTCTTGGTTGAAATGACCCATGGGCCTAGGACGTTGCCAGAAGCTTTCGTCGCTGTGGCCCGAAGGATTCCGAACAAACGGATCCTTGAGGATGTTTCCCGGCAGACACTCAGTTACCGGCGGTTGTTGCTGGGGGCAGATGTGCTTTCACAACAATGGGATCGTTGGTTGGCACCGAGAGTGGCCCGCGTTGGCATCCTTCTCCCCAATATCAATGCTACTCCCGTCGTCTTATTGAGTCTGTGGACGGTGGGAAAGGTGCCTGCAATTCTCAATTTTACCTCGGGCCCTGCGGTGATGTTGGCCTGTGCCCAGCTCGCAGGAATCCAAGAGATTATCACATCGCGCCAGTTTCTTGAGCGGGCCCGATTGGATGTCGAAATGCTCAACGCGGCGGGATTGAAGCTCGTCTATTTGGAAGACGTCCGCGCAGGAGTCACCTCATCACAGAAGGTCAAGAGTTGGATGCGGCAACGGTTTAATCCCATGCTCCCTTTGCGATTGGTGGGTGCGAATGATACGGCAGTGATCCTGTTTACTAGCGGGTCAGAAGGCACTCCTAAGGGTGTGCAACTCACCCACGCTAACATCCTCGCCAACTACCAACAACTCGTTGCGATTACTGATCTGGAAGATCGTGATCGGCTGTTCAATTGTCTCCCCATTTTCCACAGCTTCGGTCTGGTTGTCGGCACCCTGCTCCCGTTGCTCCGAGGGATGTATGTGTTCCTCTATCCTTCACCGCTCCATTATCGAGTGATCCCTGATGCCATCTACGATCGCGCTTGCACGGTGTTTCTCAGCACGAACACATTCCTCAATGGGTATGCTCGCAAGGCTCATCCTTATGATTTTCGTAGTGTCCGTTACCTGTTCTCGGCTGCCGAGAAGTTGAACGAAGCGACGGCCAATCTGTGGTCGCAGAAATATGGAGTCCGAGTTTTGGAGGGATATGGAGCCACCGAGTGCGCTCCGGCGATTGCGATCAACACCCCATTGCAACCGAAGCATGGGGTCGTAGGCCGTCTCCTACCCGGGATCGAAGCGCGTCTGGAACCTGTGGAAGGTGTCACGGACGGTGGTCGATTGTTTGTCCGAGGGCCGAATGTGATGAAAGGTTATCTGAACGTTGAGGCTAACGCTCATTTCCTGAGTCTCGACGGATGGTATGACACCGGGGATATCGTTTCGATCGATACCGAAGGGTTCCTGCGCATCTGCGGCAGGCTGAAACGATTTGCAAAAATCAGCGGCGAGATGGTGAGTTTGACCGCCGTTGAGGAGGCCTTAGCTGGAGCGTTTCCCGAGTTTGGATTGCGGTGCCACTGTGCTGTGATTTCTCAACCTGATTCGGACAAAGGCGAAGTCTTGGTTGCCGTGACGAATGAGTCGAAGATTTCTATCGATCAAATCCGAGTGGTGCTCCGTGGGAAAGGGTTCCCCAACCTGAGCGTCCCTCGGGACATTGTTCATGTCCGCGAGATCCCCAAACTGGGGACTGGGAAAGTCGATCACCGGAAGCTCGTTTCGAGCCTCACGGAATTGGCGACACGCTCTAAAAACTATTGATCGAGGCAGTCGATCAGGGTCTTGCAATGAATCAAGTCAGCTAGGAAATCTTCATCACCGCTGATTTCGCCGTTTATCTCTTGAGTCCCGAGAAGGAAAAGAACCACTTCTGCGAGCAACAACTCTTGTCCATAACCTTTAAGGATCTTGTCGATGTCGGCCTCGGAGGCTGACCGCATGACCGAGGCGTTGGCGGTTTCTCGAGATTCAATCATCGCTTCCCCTACCTCGATCAACGGTTGTCCCTGTTTGAGGAATCGTCGATAAATGCCGAGGCCAAGAAAAAAAACTTCCTCCCGTTCAACGCGGTTAGCCTCTGGATCACTCGTGGCACGCGAAAGAATGTAGGCGAAGAGAAACGGTTGTTGTTCTGCGAAAAGCTCCAGACTTGCTTTGAACTTCTCCTCGTCGTGAAGCTCGGTCCAGTGAGCTGGGCAAATATCCTGACTAATCATTTCCATAAATAAATGCCTTATCTCTCAGATGAGGGACAACGTTTGAAATACTCAGGGAGTTTCTGAGGAAAGTTGCAGCTTCTCTCGGCTCCCTCGATCCAATGCAGAGGCTGCTGTGAAGCTACGAAATAATTCAAAATGCACGGGTTCAGTCTCCAACAACCGCTCTGGATGATACTGGACCGCGATCATGAAGGGCAGACGGGTTTGTTCGCTCCTCTTGAATTCGACCGCTTCGACCACGCCGTCCTCCGCCGTAGCGGTGATCTCGAGGCAATCCGCTAATCGATCCACAGCCTGATGGTGAGAACTGTTCACTCCGACACGTTTTTGACCTAAAACTGCCGTCAACAATGCGCCCTCTTTCAGATTGATGTCGTGGACTATTTTATCTTTGAGATCCAGACGCCCATGGTTCAACGGGCCGCCACGTTGGGAGGGCAGGTCTGTGACCAACGTGCCACCGAGACAGATATTGAGCATCTGCATCCCTCGGCAAATCAACAGCAGCGGCTTTCGTTGATGGAATACTTCTTGAATCAAAAGGGTTTCGAACAAATCTCGGAGCGGATCGTGTTCGCTACAGGTGGCCTTCAGCTTTTTGGGAACCTTTGGATTGTAAAGTTCCGGCTGGATATCATCCCCGCCGCTGATCATTACCCCATCGCAACGCCGGACATACTCAGCGATCAACCTTGGTTCCGGCATGCAGGGCGGGACGATGGGCAATCCGCCCGCCTTCACAATGGCCTGAGTGTAGGGATCGGAGAGGCTGATGGAATAATCATAAAACTCCGCTCCGCTTCGCTGGGTGCTGGCGGTGACAAGGATGAGTGGCGCGGTTTCCATGACGATGATCCGGTTCGTTTTTGTTCAAGGATTTAGGTCTGTCCCGGGAAATCTTTCCAAAATCGACTGTTTCAACCTCTGCTCTTCCTCCGGCTTTTGCAACCTTCGTGTGATGCGTCGGCGCACGGAGTCCAATAGTTCAAGCCAATCCTCCAGAGGCGGCTGTCGCAGCGGTTGCCATTGGTCAAACCGCTGTTCACGACAATAGAAAAGCCAACGGTTCCCTACATGCTGAGCGTAAACCTCCCGTTTGGTTCCGTCCTCGGTTCTACCTTTCCAACTAATTTCAGCTTTGGCCATGATCCTCCGGAAGTTCGATGCTTGCCACGGCCATGGCGGCGATCCCCTCGCCCCGGCCTACAAAACCTAACATCTCATTGGTAGTGGCTTTGATTCCGATTTGGTTCGTCCTGATATTGAGAGCCTCGGCGATCTGTGCTTTCATGGCTCCAATGTGGGGTCCAATCTTGGGTTCCTGAGCGATCACAGTTGCATCCACATTAATAATCCTCCCGTGGCACCGTGCGACCTGACGCGCTGCCTCCCTGAGGAACACCGTGCTCGCCACGTTTTTCCACTGGGGATCAGTGTTAGGAAAAAAGGTTCCAATATCTCTTTCGCCGAGCGCACCGAGCACTGCATCCACGATCGCGTGCAACAACGCATCGGCATCGGAGTGCCCATCCAATCCTTTATCATGAGGGATTTCCACACCCCCGAGCACAAGACGTCTTCCGCTGACCAATGGATGAACGTCATAACCCATGCCAACACGATTCTGTGTAGGGAGTGGGGTCACTTTTTAAGAGCCTTCTTCTGGGCCACCAAGGTCTGGATTTCTTTCGGTAACACGAATTTGGACTCAGGAACCTGATTAAATTCTACCGTCTGAAAAGTCATCACTTGTTCCATACCTGACATTTTTTGCGACACCCGTGTCGGAAACCGAATATCCCCAAATTTCTTGTATTCCGACAAAAATGTTGTCGTCAAAACGGCTCCCAACGGGCTTTCCACCTTGGCGAACGTCCCACGTGCCAATCCTGTTTTAACGTCGTAGTATTCGCGGATCTCATCCCCGTTCTTGCGCACCAACTTTAGTTCCAAACAATCCTGACCATCAAAATTTGTCTTACCGATCGTGGTCATCGAGGCGAACTGGGAAGACTCGTGCAATGCCGCAAAAAAATCGGCCTGTGCCACCATCTGATCCCGCATCTTTCCTTCCATCAGCATCGGGCCCATCCCCGGATTGATGATCCAAGCCGATTCGCCATCGAAGCCGCTGGACACCTTGCCGATAGGCCCCATCTCAATCGTGAGCAAGAGTTTCGACGGTTTCGCTGCACTCAATTCGACGGACCCCGTCAACCCCTGCGCGGGCATCTCAAATCGACCTTTGGCAACCTGCGACGTTAATTTAAGAAACGCTTCCCTCCCGCCCATTTCTTTGATGGATCGATCCAACACTTCACGGGCAGTAGGGAGTTGGGCGAGAACACTAGTTGCTGCAGCTAGGCAAACACACATCAAGGCCAGCCAACGAATCAGAGATAGATATTTCATAATAGGAGGGTGGAACACGCTTTGATTATGACATGGGTCATTTTGTTTGCGATGCGAAAATTATCGAGGACCTCGGGCACGCACCATCGCTTGCGCCCGTTCCTTGAGCGCGGCCCAGTCGTTGGTAGCCAGAATTTCTGCACTGACCAAGGATGAGCCCAACCCCACCGCCGAGCAACCCGCATCAATAAACGACCGGAGATTCTCTAGATCTACTCCGCCTGTGGGAACGATTTTGAGATGGGGCAGTGGAGCCAGCAGTGCTTTGATATAGGAAGGTCGCAGACCGTCGGCAGGAAAAAGTTTAATATAATCCGCCCCGGCCTCATAGGCCGTCTGAGCCTCAGTCGGCGTCACCGCTCCGAGCAAGACTGGACGTTGTCGAGCCCGGGCAGCTTGGGCGATTTCGGCCTTGGTGATGGGGCTGACGACAAACTCCGCTCCTGCATCCATTGCCGCATTTGCCGTGGCAGCGTCTAGAACCGTGCCCACCCCGATCAATGCTTGGTTCCCAAAAATCTGGGAGGCTTCACGGATAGCCTCGATGGCTCCGGGTGTCGTCATCGTGATCTCGATTGCGTGGATGCCTCCGCTGAGCAACGCCTCAGTCAACGGAATTACCTGATCCCGGCGTTTGGTGCGAACCACTGCAATCAAACCGGGATCAAGCAGGGAAGCGTGGATTTCAATCAGTGAACGCATAGGAGTTTGGTGATGGTTTAAAAATGGAAATCAACGGTTCTGGTCGCTTTGTCGATAGGCTTCGGCCAGCAACGTGATGGGGTGAACCACGCGCAGATTCATGTTCCGCTGCCGGGCACCGTTCATAATCTGGAGCAAGCATCCCGGGTTTCCCGTGGCGACGACATGGGCTTTTGTATTGGAGATATGGTTGAGCTTTCGATCGAGCAAATCCCCTGCCATCTCGGGTTGGATGATATTGTAGATACCTGCGCTGCCACAACACCAAGTGCTCTCACTCAATTCCACCAACTTCAGATTGGGAATCGCCTTCAGCACGGATCGAGGTTGCGCGGTGATCTTCTGTCCGTGGCACAAATGGCAGGCTTCATGATAGGTTACCGTTTGGGGTTCCACCGTGCGAGCTTCTGGAGGAGTGATGCCGATATGAGCCATCCATTCGTGGATATCTTTTACCTTCTTATCCCACAAAACAGCACGCGCTTGATAACGATCATCGTCTTTCAGGAGGCTCGCGTAATGCTTGAGATGCGACCCACACCCCGCCGCGTTCGTAATGATGGCATCGAATTGTTCCGGCGGAAATTGATCGATACTTCTCCGCGCCAAACCCTGCGCCATCTCCCACTCGCCGTTATGGGCATGCAACGAACCACAACACGATTGCTCGGGAGGGGTGATCACCTCGCACCCGTTCCGCGCCAAAACTTCGGCCGTGTCACGGTTGACATCGCTGAAAATCAGATCCTGAGCGCACCCCGTCAGCAGAGCCACCCGATACTTGCGCTCCGATCGCGCGGGCGTCACGGGGGCAATCAAATCCGATGAAAACTCGGGTTGCACGCTCGGCGTCATCGCCTCAAGCCCACGCAATCGTTCCGGCAATAGCCTCAGCACCCCACTCTTCCGGATTAGCGTCTGCAGACCACTTTGCTGATACAATCGCAGGATCAACCCCAAGAGTTGCAACCTCCGATGTTCCATGAAAAGCCAGTTGAGTGTGAACCCTCGGATCACTGAACGCACCGGGGCTTGGTTCACTTTTGATTGCTCCGCCTCCGCCCTCGCATGTTCAAAAAGCTCAGCGTAATTGACCCCTGCCGGACAAGCTGTCATGCAAGCAAGACAGCCTAGACAAAAATACATCTCATCAGCGAAAGACTTCGTAGGCTCAAGCCGACCGTCCGCAACCGCACGCATCAACGAAATCCGACCACGAGGGCTGTTCCGCTCCAACTTCGTGGCATCGTAAGTGGGGCACGTCGGCAAACATAGCCCGCAGTGCATACACTGCTGCACCACGGAGTAATCCAGATCCTTAAGATGTGAAACAGCGGCACTCATGGTTTTCCAGCTTCCATCCCCCAACCTGCCTGCACCAAGGCCTTAAAACCTCCCACCAACGACGACACCTTTTTATACCCCATTCTCTGGGCCACATCGGCAGCCAGCACCGAACGAAATCCTCCCCCACAATACATTACAACCTCGGCCTCTTTATCCGGGATCAGCTTCTCGATATCCCGCTCTAAAACCCCTTTTCCCAAATGCATCGCTCCCAGCGCATGTTGGATCGTCCATTCCGAATCTTCACGCACATCCACCAAAAAAGCCTTGGGATTCGACGCCAAACGGGCCTTGGCCTCCTCGTGGCTGATTTCAGACACACGCGGTCGGGCCTCGTCCACGATCTTTAGGAACCCAGATGAATGATCCATCCCCCAAATCCTACTCATCCCTTCCAGAAAAGAAAGCTCCCACCCGAAAAACAGCCCCGAAAAAAGTGCTTCGGATCCCCTACGAGCGGGAGGGGTTACGAATTGAACGAATTCGCAACCGAGGGGAATTAAGGATTCACATTGGAGATGCCGTGAGCTTGCGTTTTAATGATAAAGGGGGTTCTCTCCCCCTCATGCGAGCACTTTTTATCGGTGTGGATAGCGGGACTCAATCGACCAAGGTGTTGGTTGTTGATGGCAAGACAGGTCGAGTATTAGCCGAAGCGGCGCAGGGGTATGGGTTGATCGAGGGATTGCCGCCCGGAGCCAAGGAGCAACATCCGCACACGTGGCGTGATGCCGCATCGAAGGCAATTCGGCAGGGCTTGAAAAAGGCGAACGCCCGTCCTGAGGAGGTTCGTGGGATTGGCATTAGCGGTCAACAACACGGGTTTGTGCCACTGGATGAATCAGGGGCTGTGATACGACCCGCGAAGCTCTGGTGCGATACTTCGACCGCAGCCGAATGCGATGAGATAACGGCGAAGTTAGGTGGATTGAAGGCGACGATCCGGGCACTGGGCAACGCGGTGTTGCCGGGATTCACGGCATCCAAAATCTTGTGGTTAAAGAACCATGAGCCCGAGAATTTTAAACGCTTGGCGAGTGTGTTGTTGCCGCATGATTATCTCAATTTCTGGCTGACTGGGCAGAAATGTATGGAATATGGCGATGCGAGCGGGACGGCGATGCTTGACGTCCGAAAGCGTCGTTGGTCGGAGGCTGTTCTGAAAGCGATTGATCCGAATCTAGCCGAACGGTTGCCGAGACTTATTTCCAGCGATCAACCTGCAGGAAGTCTTCAGGCAACCACTGCGAAGGTGTTGGGTTTGCTACCGGATACCTTGGTGAGTGCTGGTGGTGGGGATAATATGATGGGTGCAATCGGAACAGGCAACACTCGGCCCGGAGTGGTGACGGCGAGTTTTGGAACCAGCGGCACGATTTACGCATGTGCAGCAAAACCCGTGGTGGACCCCCAAGGTGAGATCGCGGCGTTTTGTGATTCCACGAATCAGTGGCTTCCCTTGTTGTGCACGATGAACGTAACGGTGGCGACGGAGATGATTCGCCGAAATACCGGCGTGGACCATACCGCCTTCGAGAAGATGGCAGCTAAGGCTCCTGCAGGTTCCGATGGGTTGGTGTTGCTGCCTTACCTAGAAGGGGAGCGCACCCCCAACGTGGCGAATGGGACGGGGGTCTTTTTAGGGGTGACACCAAAAACGTTCACCGCCTCCCATTTTGCAAGAGCAGCGATGGAGGGCGTGACGTTGGGGATGAATTATGGATTGCGCCGACTTGCCACGCTGGGGGTGAACGCCACGCAGATCCGCGCCACTGGAGGCGGTGCTCAGTCGAAGCTCTGGCGGCAAATCATGGCGGATATTTTCCAAGTCGAAGTCGTCACACTCAAAGTATCGGAGGGCGCAGCATATGGAGCAGCGTTGCAAGCGATCTGGAACTGGCGACTCAAGCAGGGAGAGTCGGTGGGTATCCATGAAATCACTGATGCATTCGTCAAAGTGAAAACAACGGAAACCGCGACTCCCAACCCTAAAAACGCTGGGGTCTACCAACAACTCCAAGAGCTACAGGATGGCATGTCAGGTAGTTTGAGAGGGGTGTTTGACGGCCACCGAAAGCTGATCAACGCTGGGTAGTGGACTTCCATTTCGGGTGAGGCTCTCAAATCTTAACCGCGCTGCATGAACGAAAAACTTGTGTTAGAAGTCAACGCGCTCACCAAATCTTACAGCACAAGTGGGGGGCCTCTGACGGTGCTCCGTGATGTGACGTTTGGTTTAGGCGAGAGCCGCACCTGCGCGATTGTGGGCCCATCCGGCAGCGGAAAGACGACGTTGCTGGGGTTGTGCGCAGGCCTCGATCAACCGACCAGCGGCACGGTGCACCTTAATGGAATTGGCATTCACGACATGGATGAGGATGGACGGGCACAGCTCAGAGGCTCGAAAATCGGGTTTGTGTTTCAGAACTTTCAACTCCTCTCCACATTGACTGCGAAGGAAAACGTGATGGTGCCGATCGAGTTGCGTGGGGAGTCGGGTGCGGATGATTTGGCGATGGAACTTCTGGATCGTGTGGGATTGGGCGATCGGATGGATCACTACCCAATCCAACTCTCCGGCGGCGAACAACAGCGTGTGGCTTTGGCCCGTGCTTTTATTAATCGACCCAAGGTTTTGTTCGCCGATGAACCCACTGGAAATCTCGATAGCGACACCAGCGGCAAGGTGATCAGTCTTTTGTTTGATCTCAATAAAGCGGCGGGGACTGCCTTAGTTCTGGTGACACACAATCTGGAACTGGCGGCAATGACCGATTGCATCATCAAGTTGAAGGGTGGCAAAATGGTTGCCTCGCTTTAGGAAGGATCATGCCATGATGTTCGATCGTTGGATTTGGCTGATGGCTTGGCGCGATAGTCGGGCGAGCCGACGAAAACTAATTCTCTTTTCCTGTTCGATCGTTCTCGGAATTGCTGCTCTCGTTTCGATCACGTCGCTCGGTCGCAACCTAGAACTCGCAATTGCAGATCAGGCCAAAACGTTACTCGGCGCGGACCTCGTCGTATCCGCGCGACAACCGTTTTCTGAGAAAGCCGAGGAACTGATGCAACAACTAGGGGGAGAACAAGCCCGCGAAGTAGCCTTTTCTTCGATGGCACTATTCCCAAAAACTGAAGGAACGAGACTCGTTCAAATCCGTAGCCTAGGAGACGGCTTTCCATTTTATGGAATGTTTGAAACCTCTCCGCCCGACGCTGGGGAGAGCTTCCGGAAACTCCCCGGAGCATTGGTGGAAGAATCCCTGATGAACCAGTTCAACGCCAAGGTGGGGGATCCGATTAAACTTGGCCAGTTGACGCTTCCCATTGCAGGGATCCTGCAAAAAATCCCGGGAGAGGCGCTGGTATTTTCGACGATTGCACCACGTGTTTATATACCCGCTACCGAATTGCCAAAGACCAAGCTGGTAAAGGCGGAGAGTCTGGCTCGGTTTAAGGTATTCATCAAATACCCATCCACCGTCAACGCCGACGCTCTGGCAAAAAAGCACCGGAACACCTCCAAAGATCTCAGATTGGAATTGGAAACCGTGGAGGATCGGAAACGGGATCTTGGCCGAGCACTCAGTAACCTACAAACTTTCCTCAGCATGGGAGGGTTTATCGCATTGTTGTTGGGTGGAGTAGGAGTTGCCAGTGCGATTCATGTCCACGTCAAAGAAAAAGTTCCGGGAGTGGCGGTGCTCAGATGCTTAGGAGTGAGCGCGAGCAGAACCGTTCAGATTTACGTGGCACAAGGTATGGGCCTTGGGTTAGTGGGTGCACTTATCGGCGGAGCGTTAGGGGTAGTTCTCCAGTTTTTATTGCCCAGCGTGGTTCAGGATTTTGTCGCATTAAAGATTCAATACGGAGTCGCTTGGCCCTCAGTTTTAGGAGCGATGGGGGCGGGCTTCTTGATCTGCGTGCTCTTTGCTCTGCTGCCGATCCTTCCGTTGAGGAGAGTTTCGCCGCTTGCGGTTCTCCGCGCTTGTGAAGCCGAACCCATCACCGGAGACCCATCGAAATGGTTCGTTTTCGGGCTGATGGGACTGGGGATTACTGCGTTTTCATTGTGGCAAAGTACAAAATGGTATCACGGCCTTGCATTCACTGGCGGGATCCTCGCAGCATTCGGTTTGCTGGCGGGAGTAGCGAAGGGGTTGACCCAAATCGCCCGACGCGTCATCAATCGGAACTGGCCCTATGTATGGCGACAAGGCCTCGCCAATCTCCATCGACCCAACAACCGCACACTCTTGCTCATGCTCTCGGTCGGATTGGGAACCTTTTTGGTTCTGACCATGGTGTTAGTTCAGCAAACATTGTTGGTGGATCTGCTCCCCAACGGAAAAGGTCGCCAACCCAATACCGTGCTGTTCGACGTCCAGAGCGATCAACTCGAGGGCGTCGAAGAGTTGTTGAAGGATTGGGATCTAGAAATCCTCCAACAATCTGCGGTAGTGACTATGCGTCTGGCATCAGTCAAAGGTACCCCCGTGACAGATCTCCTCAAGGTGCCAGATCGCCAACGCGCACCCAATTGGGTCCTGCGTCGTGAGTTTCGATCCACATGGCGAGATCACCTTGTAGATACCGAGGAATCCGTGTCAGGTCGATGGCCCGCCAAACGGTCTGGCGACATCATCCCTATTTCATTGGAAGCGGGGATCGCCAAGGACTTGGGGGTGACGGTAGGGGATGGGTTGGTATTTGATGTGCAAGGTGTGCCGATCACCACACAAGTCGCCCATCTTCGGGAAGTGGATTGGAGGCGAATGGCTCCCAATTTCTTTATCGTATTCCCCAGCAATTCTCTAGAAGCCGCCCCGGCATTTCATATCCTGACCACCCGCACCCCTGACGTCGCCACAGGGGCTGGAATGCACCATGAACTTGTCGCCGCGTTCCCCAACGTTTCGCTGATCGACCTGACCTTAGTGCTCAAAACCGTGGATGCGATCATTAGCAAAATATCGGTGGCCGTTCGCTTTATGGCCATGTTCATCTTGGGAACGGGGTTTCTCGTGTTGGTATCAGCCATCCTAACGGGGCGTTACCAGCGGATGCAGGAAAGCATCCTGCTCCGCACACTAGGAGCCTCACGCCGGAAAGTTCTGCAAATCCTTTTGATCGAATACTTCTTGCTCGGATTCTGTGCGAGTTTGACCGGGGTGTTGCTCGCCTTGGGAGGGGCTTGGGGATTAGTCCATTTTGTGTTCAAGCTCCCCTACCAACCTCCGATGCTCGCCACCGTGACGACAGTCGCAAGCGTCTGCCTCATCACGATGGTTACAGGTCTAGGAATGAGTTGGGGTGTCCTGAAGCGACCGCCACTAGAGATCCTGCGAGGGGAATGATCCCGTCCGTCCCATCGGTGGCGTTTACCCTAAGGTTTTTTAACTCCAGTTTTTTGGTTTTTCAAAACCAGAAGCGACGTTTTGTTAGTTTCCCAAAGTTTCTTGATGTCCGGTCGCACCAAGAAAGGAGTGCGGTTTGCAGCCGCAAGAACCAAGTCCAACGAACCATCACCATCGAGATCACCGGCGTCCATCGTGATCCAACGACCGGCGTACGCCTGAGGGAAACTCAACGGTTTCAACGACAATCCGCCTTGGTTTTCGAAATAAACAAAACTCTCAGCGGGTTGATTCAAGTAATCAGGAAAATAAGAAATCCCCGCGATATCGAGATCCCCATCGCCATCGAAATCGGAGGTGATCGTTTTGTAAGCTCCGTTCATTGGGTAAAACCACGCTTGATTAAACCCAAGTCGCCCATCATTCAGGTATAGGCGCACTCCATGATAAGGCCGCAAGCAGGTGGGGTATTCTCCACTATCTCCGTTGGCCACCATCAGATCTAACATCCCATCACGGTTAAAATCGATGAGTTCAAAAGATGCCGACCCCCACGCAGCATGAAATTGAAGCAATGGAGCCTCGGTGAATTCTTTATTCCCTTGGTTGCTCAGCAAGAACACACCCTCACGACCTTGTGCCATCTGCACAATGATATCTGGGCGACCGTCACCATTCATATCCCGAATAACTCCCTTGATCGCACCCGGTCGATCAATCAGCAAATGTTCCACGTAACGATCACCACCCATGTTTTCATACCAAGAAAAATGACCCAGATTATGGCCATAAGTCGTGATGATTAAATCCAGATCCGAATCCCCGTCCAGATCACCCGCGACGGTCTCCGTTGCCCGGTGCAAGTTGGTCAACAAAACGGTCAAACCAGAGAACTGATTCGAGATGAGAGTGGCCACAGAGAGCCTCCCCGAAGGCACATCCGAAGGACCAAGCGTGCCTATCTGCGTAATGAAGGCTCGATCTCCTTGAAAACTCAAGCCCACCGGTGGATTGCTCAGCATCAGACTCGAAAGGCGATTCCCTCGGAAATCTAGCACATCCAATTGTTGCGATTCGCTATTGCCCGCAAAAATGAGCCGTCTACCGGAATCGACCTTCAATAGCGTTGTTGCGGCGGTTGCGGGCCGATAAGCCGAAGGTGTTGCCTGAAACTGTTGCAACCCAAGATCGATCGGGGCGTGAGCCGGCTGCGGCAGTGCGTTGGTGGGAGCTGTCGAATAGATATAATTACAAATATCCTCCCAATCACTGAGCATTTGCTGACCTTCGGGTGTGTTCCCGAGACTCGGTTTGATGCCCAGCATTTTTGCCATTAAAGGCAAGGCACCTTCTTTCCAAGTCTTTTGATCCAGCACCGAGGGATCGGCATAAAGGTGGCAGAGCGCGCAAAGTCGCTTCGCCTTATCTTCCCCTGTGAATTGCTGGGCTTGAGCCACCGATGCCAGCAACGCGAGAGTCAGACTGGCCCAAGTGGGGATCCAATGAAATTGTTGAGAAAGCGGCCACATGGTTTGGGTCACCCGGTTTAGTAAGTGTTCAAGTTCAGACCCTAAGGAGAAGTCCATGGAAAGTCCATCCTTGGCGCATAATCCTTCGATCTAATTGGCTTTCCAACCCGTTAAAATGGGCATAAGTTGAGAAGCGTGGTTTCATCCGCGAGTTTTTGGCCAGTCGAAAAAACTATCCAGCATGCTGGGAAGTCTGTTGGTTGTTGCCAATTCCTAGGGTCTAATTTTGTTCAAATAAAAAACGGCTAACATGCGGCTGGAGGCAAAAGATAAAAGGATTGAAACCGGCGACGATCATGCGCGGTTAAAGGTTTATTTCCTTCCGAACCTGATGACGGCGGGGAACTTATTTTGTGGGTTTCTCGCGTTAACCAAAATTGTCGAAGCCGACCTAGGGTCCCCAGCGTTTAACTCCACGATCCGTGTAGCCATCGGCTTAATCCTTTTGGCCTGTATTTTCGACGTGCTCGACGGTCGGGTAGCCCGAATGGGAGGGGCTGAAAGTCCTTTTGGTCGCGAGTTTGATTCGCTGGCCGATGTTGTCTCCTTCGGAGTTGCTCCTGCGTTCCTTGTCCATCGAATTGTCCTCAAAGATGTGTTCGTAAATCATCCCGGGATTGGCTGGTTTATCGCCTCGATCTACCTGATCTGTGGCGCGTTTCGGTTGGCGCGTTTTAATTGTTTGGCAACCTTGTCGACGGGTCCCAAGTCTAGTGACTTCCTCGGATTTCCCATTCCTGCTGCTGCGGGTCTGGTGGCGTCGCTCACGCTCTTTATTCTCTGGTGGGAGGATAGCAATTTCGGAGTTGGCTATTGGCGATACTCGCTGCCGGTGATCATGCTTTTCTTGTCGATCATGATGGTGAGCGAAGTTCGTTATCCATCGTTCAAGAAGCTCGATATGCGATCCACCCGGCCGTTCCTCAAAACCGTGGTGCTGACCCTAGGTGTTGGGCTAATCGTCATTGCGCATGCCCTCCTATTGCCGATCATCTTGCCATTTGTTTTCACCGCTTACTTGCTCTACGGGTTTATCCGTCCTCGCATTTCTCATCGTATGCGGAGAGAGATCGAGGATGAGGATGAGGAACACGAAGAGAAAGGCAACGGAAGCTCACATCCCGTGAGTTAACAATCCACGCATGGAAGAGTCTTACTCACTGGTGATCGCCTTATTCACTGGGCTGGTGTTCGGTTTTATCGGCTGCATCCCTGTCGGCCCCATCAACGTCACGATACTCAATGAGGGCGCGAACCGGGGTTTATGGTGGGCCTTGATGATCGGCGCAGGGGCTATGGCCATGGATATTATTTACTTCGGGATCGCTTTCGCCGGTTTTTCACAACTGTTCGATTCCCATTATTTTAGGGTCTCCGTGGAGTTTATCAGCTTTCTGCTCATGCTGGTTCTTGGCTGGAAATACCTACGCGCTCAGGATCTGCCCCGTACTCCACACCCGATCGAGAGCATTGAACAACGGTTCCATCCGCATACTGCGTTTATGATCGGGTTCGTTCGGGTGCTCGGCAACCCAGCAGTCCTTCTCTACTGGTTAGCGATGTCCACGAACTTCATCTCACACGGTCTCGTGGCAAACAATTTGCGAGCCAAGACCGTTTGTGGAGTCGGAAATTTTATCGGGGGAATGATTTGGTTTTCGATCCTTAGCTTCGCAGTTTCACGGGGTCACGGGAAATTCTCCAATAAAACACTCCTCAGAATGGCGCATTTCTCGGGGCTTTCCTTGCTGCTGACGGCGGTGTATTTCGGCTACCGCCTCTACAAAACCTTAGGTCACCCACAGTCCTGAGCTCCTCGAAAATAGCTCATCTCACCAGCAAAAGGATTAGTGCCCCTGCGACGATTCGATACCAGCCAAATATGGCGAATGAATTTGTGCGGACGTAGGTCAGCATCCATTTGACCACGAGGAACGCCACCACGGCGGCCACAGCGGTTCCTAGCAACACCATGTCCCAGTGAATAGCCCCAGTTTGTTGGGGATGCTTGATTGCGTCAAAAACTTGCATGCCGGCGGCGGCGAGCAGAGTAGGAATCCCTAACAAGAATGAAAATTCAAGTGCTGCGGGTCGCGCCAACCCCATGATCAACGCCATCATAATGGTGGTGCCGCTTCGTGAAGAACCCGGGAATACAACTGCGAGAAGTTGCGAGACTCCAATCGCAATGGCAACGAGCCAATCGACCTCGTTAACCAGTTTTTTTCCACGCATAGCCCACTCGACCACTATAATTACGATCCCTCCGAGTAGGGTTGCGTAGGCAATCGATGCCACTTCTTTCGGAAGTCTGAACCCGAGTTTCTTCAACACCAACCCTCCTGCCACGGTCATGGCGAACGCCACCGCGAGCTTTAACAAATAATCACGATTTTTCGGTTCGGACCATTTTCCGAGCAACTCCTTTACTCTTGCGGAAAAAACGGTCAGGACTGCTAAGACTGCTCCAGTCTGAACCACCGCCAAAAATAATTCAGATTGTTTGTAAGGGAGAAAATGGTCCACCAACAACATGTGGCCCGTGGATGAAATCGGTAAAAATTCGGTGATCCCCTCGACAACCCCTAAGATAATGACACATAACCATTCCGGCATAACTGGCATTCCTCCGTTAGACGACAAAACCTAAATCCTGACAACTTAATTATAACAAATTTGCTAACTCAATGTGCGGTTGACCCTGTCCGCGCTTCATCGCATACTTCACCTGTTCTCCAAACCATCACGAGCATGGACGCCAAAACGCCTTCCACTTTCGAACCCTACATCCCCACTTCCAATACCACCTTGCGCGAATTCTCTGCGCGGGGAGTGATCCTCGGCACTCTGCTGGGAATGCTCTTTGGAGCGTCCTCCCTTTATCTGGTGCTCAAAGTGGGAATCACGGTTTCCGCCTCGATTCCTGTAGCGGTCATTTCCCTCACGCTGTTCAAACTCGCTGCTCGGTTCGGCCTGAAGGATGCCACGATCCTCGAGCACAACATCGCGCAGACGGCTGGGTCAGCGGGGGAATCATTGGCGTTTGGTGTCGGGGTCACCATGCCGGCAATTCTCATTCTTGGATTCGATTTGGAAGTCACCCGGGTTCTATCCGTAGCACTGCTTGGAGGATTGTTGGGGGTTTTGATGATGATTCCCTTGCGAAGGGCTCTTATTGTAGCCCAGCACGGCCTACTCAAGTATCCTGAAGGCACGGCATGTGCCGAAGTGTTGAAGGCAGGAGCCTCGGAGGAATCCATAGCGGTTCACCGCGACCATCACTCAAAGATTGCGCAGATCGGATCAAAAATAGCACT
>SXQI01000296.1 GCA_005793025.1 Verrucomicrobiales bacterium | reverse complement strand
CGGATTGGTGCAAATCCAATCGGCCCCGCCAGTGACAGGACCGGTGCTGTGGGCACCGACTAATTCATTTGCGTAGGGTCGTTCGTGCATGATTGAACTCATCGATTCAAATTCACGCGTTCCTCCCGGAGGGCCATAAACGCCCACGCGCTCAAAAGTCCGCTGGGTTGAGTCGAGAAGGATTCGTCCACAAACTGCATTGCCTGAGAAGAAACCGACATTCACCCCGGCTTTGATCGCGGACTGAACGTTTCGAAACATTTCGATACTCCAATACTCATCATGGCCAACGCTCAAAAACCCTTTACCACGCAATAATCCGCGCGGATCCGAGTGGGTATCGAGATTCGAGATGTAAGTAACATCCAGTCCGATCGATTCGAGCCAATAAACCATGGGAAATTCCCAAAGGAAGAACTCCCCGGAACCCACCGAGAGGGGTTGATCCATAATTTGGCAATACTTGCCGTAAGGTCGGTTGAAACTAACCAGCACATTTCCCCCCCAATACCATTCCGATTTGCCATTGTCGTAGAGAGAGAATTGCGAAGGCCACCGATTGTAGGCCTGCCAAGTCGAATCCGAGCATTGGAACAAGAAATCTGCTTTCCGATCATCTCGGACGATAAAAATAGCGTAGCTTTGTAACCCTTCACGCTCTGCGGTTAGTTTGGCGACATACACTCCACTGGTCCAATCGCGAGGAATTTTAAGCCGTGCAGCTGGCTTCCATTCGCATGAGCGGAGTCGCTTAGTGCCTGTCGGCGGATCCGGCTGAGTAATCCCCTCGAAGGATCCCATCGCCTTCATCAGTCGCCCTCCTGTTCCTCCGTAATAACCGAGTCGGAATATATCGATTGTGAAGCGAGAAACCGGGTTTGTGCTGACGTGGAACGAGATCGTCTCTCCCCGCCGAATACTTGTTCGCGAGCAATACCCTTCGATCCAAGGGCACCGATAGCGGGAAGTTGGATCGACTCTGGTTTTTGTCAGCATCCAATCTTTAGTGCCAAGCAGAGTATTCTCACGTTGAATCCGAGTTTGTGAACTCACTGATGCAGCGTTCGAAGACGACTTTGGGGCGAGGGAGATAACTCCCGCACCTACGATTGTCTGCATCGCTTGACGGCGCGACAAGGAACGAGACGAGGGGTGGTTCATTGATTGGTCACGATGATCCGATTACGTCGCATTGACAAGGACGGGATTCGGATCGGTTGTTGGAACTATCGTTGCTCACGTTTATTGGTCTCGTTGGCACCTCGAATTATTTCTACACATCTAGCAATTGGGGTGCGGATTGAAAATGCTTTGATCGAATCGAACGTATGCAATCCAGCAAGTTCCAAGCGGGATCTGTAAATAGTCTGGAATAACTCCACCACGGTTAAAACGTCGTTTTGTGCCTGATGACTCCTCGACTTGCTCAATTTAAAGTGGGACTTTAAATCATCAAGACGGTGGCTGGAAGCGTTCAACGCCAATCGACGAGCCAGCATCAAGGTACAAAAACCTCGTTGCCCGCTGGGTGCTAATCCTAACCTAGCCCACTCTGGAACTAGACAACGATCCCAGTCGAAATTCAGGTTATGTGCCACCAACGGATAACCTTGGGAGTATTCCCTGAAAGCTGAGTGAACGAATCGCGGGTTCCGGCCATGTTGCTTCAGGTATTGGCGCGTGTAGCCATGGACAGCAGTAGCTCCGCTGGGGATGGGAATATCATGATCTAGTAACATCCGGAACGGAACCCCAACCGGATGCCAGCCCTCCATTAACTGACCGCACAACTCGACGACATGAATGGGTGCAATCAAGCCGTCGGTTTCGGTATCAATAATTACCCATCGCGTTCCGCTGTTCATGAGGATTCGTGGTTCAACCTAACTGGAGTAGGCTCAAAGATTCGGTGCGGAATATTCCCTGAAAGCAGAAAGGTGTGTTTCTCCACGGATATAAATCGTGTTCTCGACGATACACGGGGTTGCGTGAACTGTTTCCTGCAAATCTATTTGGCCAAGGATTCTCATTTTTGATTCAGCGGCTAATACCGTGATCCGACCTCGATCCGAAATGAAGTAAATCCTCCCGTCTGCGGCGATCGGGGAAGCGAAATAATCCCCGGGAGCGTTCAGTCGTTCATCTTGGAACAGCGCATTGCCAGTTGTGGAATTGTAAGCTGAGGCGAGTCCGCCATTTTTAACGGTGTAAACTTGGTTGGAATAATAAATGGGTGAGGCCACATAAGGCAGGCTACGAGTGCTTTTCCAAGCGAGGTGTGTGCTCGTGATATCCCCATTGCCATCGGGTCTCAAAGCAACGAGGGCGTTTCCTGCTTTCAGAAACATTTCCGCCATGTTTTTCCATTCCCCGGCTGTCACAAAACCGTCCTTATCAAGATCGACTTGGGTGAACCGTTCACGAACGGGACCCGGATCCATTTCGCTGAGGGTCAAACGCCCATCGAGATTGAGATCGTGGGCTTTAATGTATTCTTCCCAATTGGGCATTGTGATTCGAGCACCCTCGTCCCCACCCACATTCCAGCTTGCGGAGAAGAGCATAAACTCGCTGGCTGTGGGTGAACTGCAGGCGACTCTAGACGTTCCACTGAAACTCCAACGCTCAGTGCCATCGCTCAAGTTATAGGATTTGAGCCAAATGGAACCAGGGACGATTAGCTCTTCGGTGCCATTATGAGTCCAAACGTATGGTGTCGCAAAACTGCGACGAAACTCAGGCCGTTCTCGCCGCCAAATCGTTTCTCCATTCAGCTTGTTTAGCGCGAAAACAAAAGAGCCCGTATCTTGGTCACAGACTTGGACCAACATCTTGCCTGCAATGATTGGGGAAGCCGAGGCTCCGAACTCTACCACGGGAGGAGGAATTGGTTTTCGCCAGAGTTCATGACCTTTTAGATCATAGGCAAGAAGACCAAACGAGCCGAAATAAACATACACACGTTCTCCATCGGTGGCAGGGGAAGCGGTTGCCGGGCTTCCAAGGGAGTGTGTCGGTTCTAGCTTTTCGGTGGGAGCAGCAACGCGCCAAATCTCCTTACCGTCCAGTCGATTCAGGCAAACCGTCCAGAGCCGGTTGGATTGATGGGTGGTGAGAAACATGAACCCTCCTGAGATACAAGGTGAGGAATTGCCGGGCCCGACTTCTACCCGCCACAATTGATTAGTGTTCTTACCAAAAACCAAAGGCCCGGAACCGAGAGCAGTTGCCCGGCTCCCCGTGCCACGAAATTGAGGCCATAGCGGATCAATCGCGTGGGTGGCGATGGTTGAGAAAGCCGAGGCACTGAGGCTAAGGAGTGATAGAATGAAAAATGTTCGCATACAACGCCACCAACCATCGTGATTAATCGACACGGAGGTTGTGTGGATCATCCTAATGTCCGAGACGGAAGTGCCAAGCAATTTGGAAATGTCGTGTGCCTATTCTTGGGGCAGTTTGCACGGAGGTTTCATCGGTCGCACGGTGGCAGTACGAATTACGGGCTCTCCTGCTAAAAAGCCACTGAACACAGGATCTGGATCGGCCTTAAAGCTATAGGCACGACCTTGCCATACAAACTTCAAGACCTCGGCATGCAATGCTTGATTGGAAAGGATTAGTCGGGACCAATCTTCAGACGTCAACCGGTCGTAGATAAAATCCAAGTAAAAGCGTTCCTCCAATCCGTAGAGCTTATCCCCCACGATGGGATGCCCGATGTGCCCTAAATGAATGCGAATTTGATGCTTTCGACCAGTCGCTGGGCGCACACGTAACAACGAAAATGCTCCCTCAGACCGTTCAAATCTTCGTTCAACCACATACTCAGTCTGAGAGGATGCCCCATCTGGCCTGACGCAATCTCGAATCGTTACGGTGCTTTTTACATCCGATCCAAGTGCGGCGTCAATCAGACCCTGATCCTCTGCTGGATGCCCATGGACAATAGCTTGATACTCTTTCTCGACCCTCCGATCCTGAAACAAGATGCGCAGTTGGCGATTCGACATCTCGGTTTTGGCAACCAGCACAAGCCCTGTCGTCTCACGATCGATCCGATTCACTAAATGAGCAGGCGCCTCGTTGCCGAGATGAAGGCGGATCCGACTGATCAAACTCGAGTATTCGTCTCCCTTGGTGGGGTGACAGACCAAATCGGCGGGTTTGTTGACGACTAGCAAATCATCGTCTTCAAAAAGTATATCCAATCGCGGATCAACTTTCATTGACCCTCGCGCACTCTTGGGTGTGGCTACCATTCTTGGTTCGTATCCCTTGAACCGGGACTATACAGTGACTTGTCATCAACCCGTTTTGACATACTCTCCAAGTCGTTGAAAGTTAAATGGAAAACTGTCCTGCCCGTTGTTCTCATGGTCGTTTTTGCCATGACACGATGGCCTGGCGTGATGCCATCGAATTTTAGCGCAGCCTACGGCCTCGCTTTTTGCGCAGGGGTTTATTTTTCTGGATCCACCCGTTGGATACTCCCTCTTTTGACGCTAGGACTGACGGATGTTCTCCTCAATTTAAAATACGGAGCCTCGGTCATTAATGTCTATAGCCTGATAAGTCTGGCTACTTTCAGTGCGATAATCTGGTTCGGAACAAAGTTCTCCCGACGCTGGCCTTGGATCATACTCGCATTAGGAGGAGTCGCTGGTGCCCTTGTATTCTACATCGTCACAAACACCATTTCATGGCTGGCAGATCCTGCTTATGCCAAAACGTTTGGAGGTTGGTTTCAGGCTCTCACAGTTGGACGTCCGGGATTTCCTGCGACGTGGGAATTCTTTCGGAATACGTTGATGAGCGGTGGCCTGTTCACGGGGTTGTTCTCGGTTGCGATGAAGTTTTCCGATCCTGTGGAGTCCGAGGAGCCCGTTAAAGAAGAATCTGAAAGTGAGGTTCCAGACGTTGGACCCACTACGGAACCAGCCAAGTAAAACCCACCACTGCTTGTGGCAAAGGACCCATCGAACCCTGACCAAATCCTTCGCATCGGGTTGATCTCTGATACCCACGGTTTTCTGGATCCCAAGATTCCAAGCTTGTTCGGGGGTGTCAGCCATATCCTCCATGCTGGCGATATCGGAAACTTCACAATCATCCGCGCCCTAGAGAATATTGCCCCGACCACGGCGGTGATTGGTAACACGGACGTTGGCCTTGATTATCGAGAGACGGAGGTAATCATACTGGGAGGTCAAACATTTCTCCTGCACCACATTGTTGATCGCAATTATCTCGATCGAGGATTGGAACAACAAATCCAAAAGGCACAGGCGCGTATTGTGGTATTCGGACACACGCATCAACAGTGCCGTGAGAATTTGAATGGGTGCCTCTTTTTGAATCCGGGATATTCCGGTAGACCTAAATTCCAACAACCGCGAAGCGTAGCAATCCTAAGCGTTATTAAAACAGAGATCACCGTCGAGTTTTTGCCCCTCTGAACTCAATCCAATGTGAGGATTCGCTTCAGGACTTCAAATGTAGTTTTAAAAAACGAGCTGTATGTGATTCTTCACATTCAGCGATTTCCTCCGGAGATCCTTGTGCCATCACTTGCCCGCCGGAATCTCCTCCCTCCGGCCCCATATCGATGACCCAATCTGCTTCGGCGACCAAATCAAGATTGTGTTCGATGACGATGACCGTATGCCCTGCATCCACCAATCGTTGAATCACCTCAACCAATTTCCGGACATCCGACAAATGAAGGCCGATGGTCGGTTCCTCCAAAAGAAAAAGATTCTTTCGTAACGCGGTAACCTTTCCATCCACAGTATCCCCCAACCCAGTGAGCAAATGGGTGACTAACTTCATTCGCTGAGCCTCCCCTCCGCTCAGTGTAGGGCTGGTCTGTCCGAGTTTGATGTAGTCAAGGCCCGTGTCTTGCAGGGCCACCAACGCCCGCTTGATCTTAGGAATCGAGTCAAAAAAGGCGATTGCCTCAGCCACACTCAGATCCATGACTTGCGCGATAGTTTTGCCTCGATACTCGATATCGAGCGTCTCTGAATTGAACCTCAGCCCACCGCAGGATTCGCAAACAACAAGGGCAGGCGGAAGAAAATTCATCTCCAACTTCAGATTACCGGTGCCTTCGCAAACCGTGCAGCGACCTTGGGAACTGTTGAACGAAAAGCGGCTAGCGGAATAACCCCGCAGGCGCGCCTCGGGTGTCTGAGCGTATAACTCACGGATCAAGTCGAAAAAACCCACATAGGTCGCTGGTGTCGAACGCAGCGTGCGCCCGATCGGCGATTGATCGACCGCATGGATCATTTTCAAGGACTCGCTCCCCGTCACATAGGGACTGCCATTGCGCCGTCTCGCAGTCTTTCTCGAGAGTGCCTCTTGAACGGCGGGGAGCAAACATTCCATGATCAGAGAGCTTTTTCCCGATCCGCTGACACCCGTGATCGCAATGAATCGTTCCAAGGGGAATGTGATCTTCAAATTCTTCAGATTGTTGGCAACTGCACGATGCAATATGAGCGTAGGAAGAATCGTTTTTCCTCGTTTTTTTATGACAATTTTCCGCCGTGATCCTCGTGCGGGAAATTGTTTCTTCTGACTCAGCAATCGTCCGGTTAACGACGTTGGATTGTCGCACAACTCTTGTAACGTTCCAGATGCGACCACTTCGCCACCAAAAATTCCAGCTCCCGGTCCCAGATCGATGACGTGATCTGCTTGGCGCATCGTAGCCTCGTCGTGCTCGACAACGATCAAGGAGTTCCCTCTTTCCTTCAGAAGTGCTAGGGCGTGTAACAAATGTTGATTATCGCGAGAGTGAAGTCCGATCGTGGGTTCATCCAACACGTAAAGCACACCACTCAGATTTGATCCGAGTTGTGCTGCCAACCGGATACGTTGCGCCTCCCCGCCGCTTAGGGTTGGCACACTTCGGCCCAATTGCAGGTAGTGAAGTCCCACTTCACGCAGAAATTTCAGCCGATCGCGAATTTCTGGAAGGATATCGCGCGCGATCTCAGCATCACGCCCTTGAAACTCAATGCCACCGAATAAAACTTCTGCCTCGGCAACCGATGATTTGGCGAACCAATCCATCGTCGGCCATGAGGACGGTCGAGATGTTTTTCCGGCAGAATTCACTGGCAACGGCAGCCGAACCGCTCGAGCTTGCGGGCTCAACCGGGCTCCGCCGCAATCGGTGCAGACCTCGCGCTTTCCTTCCTGCCAAGAGAACCATGACTCCTCAATCGCTTCGGCTCGTGCCCCACGATCTACATCCGGCAAGTAAAACGTTTCGCCGAACCCGCGGCACTTTGAACACCAACCCTGTGAGGAGTTGTAACTAAACATCTTTGGATCAAGTAACGGATAGGATCGTCCGCAATCAGGACAGGCGCGAGCCGTAGAATGCACGGTGATTTTCCGATCGTTTCCTAGAGCCAGAAGGGTTCCTCTTCCTAAATCCAAGGTTTTATCGATGAGTTGTTGCGGCGACTTTTGCTCTACTCTTGAGCTTTTGCTCTCCAACACTCCTGTAACGATTTCGATGTCGTGCTCGCGGAAACGATCCAATCGGAGTTCCTTTGCTGTCGAAACCATTTTACCGTCGGCCCGCACCTCTTTGTAGCCGTGTTGTGCGGCCCAAGTTCCCACCTCGGTATGATAGCCTTTTCGATTCCGCACCACCGGGGCAAGCAACAGAAGGTCCCCACGCTCTTTGCTCTCCAAGAGAAGTTTTGCGGATACAGCATCTCGGCTTTGTCCAGCAACCGCCACTTGGCAATCCGGGCAGAATTGAATTCCTAGTTTCGAAAAAAGGAGCCGTAGAAAATGCTGGATCTCAGTGACCGTTGCCACTGTGCTCTTTCCTCCACCCCGACTATTCCGTTGTTCGATGCTGACTGTTGGAGGAAGGCCGGTAATCAAGTCCACTTCGGGCCGAGCGAGTTGTTCCACGAATTGACGAGCGTAGGCATTCATCGCATCCAAAAACCGCCGCTGGCCTTCAGCAAAAATCAGGTCAAATGCCAATGTGCTTTTACCAGATCCGCTCACCCCAGTGATGACTACAAATTTCCCACGAGGGATCGTCAACGACAGGTTTTTAAGGTTGTGCACCCTAGCTCCGTAGATCCCAATCCCTTCCGAACATTCCGGTGGGGCGTCTGATACTCGATCTTTCATGACGCATCCCTATCACGAAAGCGGTTCTTCGCAAGTCTATGTCCAAGAGAGAACTGCTTTCATTACCAGCCTACATTAGTCCTCGCCATGGTTACTGGGCCCCTTCTAATCTTAATGGATGACACCACAAAAAAGACTGTTGAGTCGCCGTAACTTCGTCAAGGCCTCCACTCTAGTTCCGACTGCAGTGGTGTTAGGACGGGTGGCGGTCGAAAGTCCTGCTGAGTCCTCCTCATTTTCTGTAAAAGATCTACCCAAGGGTGGTGCTCCCAATCCCGTCGCAACGCCACATTTTCATGATCGATTGGAGGCATTTGTTTGGCGTAATTGGACCCTCGTTTCGATTGATCGAATGGCGATGGTCGTTGGCGCGGAACGAGGTGACATCCTGCGATTAGGACAAGCTATGGGTTTGAAGACCCCTCTCCCCATCACTCGCGATCAGGAAAGACGATCCTACATCACGGTCATCCGAAGGAACTGGCATCTGCTTCCATACGACCAATTGTTGATGCTGCTCGGCTGGACACCTGAAGAAATGGCTTACGTATTGCGTGAGGATGATTTTCTTTATGTCAAACTCGGGAACCTCAAACCGCAGTGCGAACCCATCAAATACTCCAAGCCAAGCTCTGCGTTGGAAGAGCATACACAAAAAATAAACCGGGTGCTTAAGGAGGAATTCCCGAAAGGGCTTCCATCACAGATTGAACCGTTGTTCCAATTCGTGAAGGATCTTTCGGCCACTCCACCCTCAACATCAACCGAAGGTAAATTGGGAAATCCAACCACTCGCTATTGTTATTCCTACTTCGCACTTTATGGAGATCCACTGCTCGAACCCGAATCGGATCCCTATCCTGATGGCTACCTAGCAAGACTCGCTCAATCGGGCGTGAACGGAGTCTGGCTTCAAGGGGTTTTACAAAAACTTGCGCCATTCCCATGGGATCCCCAACTGAGCCACCGCCACCAAGAGCGATTGCAGAACCTTGGTCGCCTCGTGACTAGAGCGCGCAAACATGGAATCGGGGTCTATCTCTATTTGAACGAACCACGATCCATGCCATTGAGGTTTTATGAGGCGAGGCCGCATTTGAAAGGAGTAGTTGAAGGAGATCATGCAGCACTTTGCACAAGCGATACCAGTGTCCAAAAGTTTCTGCAGGACTCAATCGCTCACATTTGCAGAGCCGTCCCAGACTTAGCCGGTTTCTTCACGATTACAGGTTCTGAAAACCTTACGAACTGTTGGTCTCACGGAAGCGGTGCAGCATGTCCTCGATGTGCTAAACGGACGCCCGCAGAGGTGATCTCCCAAGTGAATCGACTGATCGTGGAAGGGATTCAATCATCGGGGAGTAAAGGCCGCTTGATCGCTTGGGACTGGGGCTGGAGTTCTGCTTGGGCTGGCGACGTCATTCGGCAACTGCCCAAGGAAGCCACTCTCATGAGTGTGAGCGAATGGGGAATTCCCATCAACCGAGGCGGAGTGAAAACCGAAATCGGGGAGTATTCCATTTCGACAGTCGGTCCCGGCCCACGGGCAACTAGTCATTGGCAAATCGCACGCGAGATCGGCCTCAACACATTCGCGAAAATACAAGCAGGTAACACATGGGAACTCTCCGCAGTGCCCTACATTCCCGCTCTCGACAATGTAGCCCGCCACGCGACCAATCTTCGAGGAGCTGGAGTCAATGGCCTGATGTTGGGCTGGACGTTGGGAGGATATCCATCACCCAACCTCGAGGTCGTGGCGGAGGTCGCTGGTTCTCCGACGATCACCTCCGATGAAGCACTGGAACGGGTTGCCACTCGGCGGTTTGGAAAAGCATCGGCAACAAGTGTCGTCACTGCATGGAAGAGCTATAGCACAGCCTTTAGTGAATTCCCTTTTCACGGAGGTTTGGTCTATTCAGCCCCATTACAGGCTGGCCCGTCCAACCCCCTTTGGGAAAAACCGACCCACTATCAGGCGTCGATGGTTGGCTTGCCCTACGACCACCTCGATGCTTGGCGAGCGGTCTATCCACCCGAGGTTTTCATCGGCCAGTTGGAGAAGGTCTCCTCCGGTTTCGAGACCGCCTTGTCAGTTTTGAAGGCTTCCGTTTCCAAATTGACATTAGATCCTGTTTTTCAAAAACCTCTGGCAAAGGAAATGGATGTCGCCGAGGCTGCGGCCATTCATTTTCAAAGTGTTGCCAATCAAGCACGCTTCGTTCGAGCCAGAAACCAAGTGATTGGGACGAAGGATCAGGCAGCCACCCACAATCTAGTGACTGAACTCGAACAAATCCTGCGAAGCGAAATAACTCTGGCGAAAAGGTTGCTCGCCATCCAATCACGGGATTCGAGGATCGGGTTCGAAGCCACCAATCACTATTACTACGTCCCTTTGGATCTCGTAGAAAAAGTGGTGGTCTGTCGAGACCTCCTTGATCGTTGGCTGCCGAGTTTAAAGTAACTCAGCGATTGTTCTCACAGTTCGATCAGTGACCCTTTTGGTTGAGGAGCTCTTGATAAACTTCTAAATGACGCTGAGCGACCGATCGAGGTGCGAATCGTTGCTCGGCATCGCAACGAGCGCGAAGAGCCAATTGCGCTGCCTGCTGAGGGTTGCTAAGAAGGCGTGCGACTGAGTCGCGCATGGATTCTGCAGACTCAGGATCGCAAAGCAGGCCGTTGATGTTGTCTTGTATTAAGTCCGGGATGCCACCGATTTTAGATGCAACGACGGGTAATCGAGCGGCCATCGCTTCGAGAACAACCATGGGACAATTATCCTCCAACGTTGGAAGGATCAAAATATGAGCCGTGGCAAGTGCGGCCTCGACCTCGGCTTTGCTGGCATTTCCCGCGTAGAAACACCAAGGCTTGGTTTTGACTAATTCCTCGAATTCACGCCCATAAGGATCCCCTACTGTCGTTCTACCAAGGAATCGGAGTTGGAACGAAAAAGTTTGGGTGAGCGGCTCCAGTGCACGCAAGAGGGCAATCTGATTCTTGTAGGAGGTGATGTTTGCAAGGCAAAGAATTTCGGCTTGTTCACTGGGACGACGGACAACGGCGAAACTCCCCGAATCCACAGCGTTGGGAACCACCCAAGTCCTTCGTGCGAGAGCTTCGACAGACTTTTGAGTGTACGAGGTAATACACAAAACCCCATCGGTGCGTGGGATAACAAATCGTTCGAGACGAGCTGTGAGCCATGCAAAACTTAGCGGCGAAGCACCTTGTATTTTTGCGATTCGCCGCATATTGCCATGGATCGTAATCAGATTAGGGAATCCGGATCGTAGAGCGGAAATAGCGCAGTAACGCTCGGTGCCTTGGCCGTGAACAACGTCGGGTTGCAAGGTTCTGAGCTTACTTCGAATCGCACGTGAGCAACCATCGTAAAGCGAGCGCATCCACCCCATTTTAGGAACGACCAATTGGTGATAGAAGATGTTGGGTGCGAGTTGTGAAGGAGCTGTCATCGCCCGTTTGCAACACACAACGATGTGGAGTTCACATCCCGGGAGGTTGACGAATCCTTCAAGCAACGCGGAAGGTGCGGGACCGAAGAAGGGTTCCGGAATGTCATATTGTCCAAACTCGTCGCGGTTGTCAGGAACGAGGAAGGCAATTTTCATGCGACTCTATCTTGAGCCAAGACTCGCCGATAAACTTGAACATATTGCTCAGCCACATCGCGCCACGATTGGACTGGGAAAATATGATGCGGCAATCTCCTCGATTGATTGTAGAAATTGGTCAGTTGATCGGCGACCACCTCAGGTTGTGTGGGTGTGACAAATGTGATGCCAGTTTTCGCAGCGGTGTAACCGTGACGTGCCCATGCGAGGTCGGATAAAAACAGAGGGAGGCCTGCCGCGGACGCTTCATGGATCGCGATACATCCCGTTTCGCCAAAGCTGAGAAGACAAAACCCTTTTGCGGCTCTTAGGAGTCGGTATTTCTCCTCGCGTGAGACGAACCCCGGATAGCGGACATAGTTGCCGTCCACGAGTTTTTTAAACTCCGCGAAATACGAGTCATCCTCGCTGAAAGGTTTGCCTAGGAAAACAATCGGCACTTTCGCGAGGTGTGCGGCACGAGCAAGGACCAGCGTATTTTTTCGAGGCGCGATTGTGGCGACTGAGATTAGGTGGTCGCCCTGAGGTTCAGGCAGTGCCAGTTGTTCGAGCGCCTCGGGTTCCACCGCATGGTTGATCACAGAGCATCGTGAAGGAGTAGCATCAAAAAGGTATTGAGCCACTTGCTGTTCCCTTGGCAGAACGAAAACAATCTCATCCACTTCTTGATACACTTCCCAATTTAATTTTGCCGTCAACCCTCCGGCCAACCGTTTCGCCAACCGGATGGTAGTTTTTTGTAACAACAATCGGAAATTCGAACGAGAGGCGGTGGCGTCTAGAATGTCGCTCATGACGACTTTCATGCCTTTTTCATGTGCCAATCGAACCACCGCCGTTTCTGGCCGCGTGATCGTATGGAGAATGTCCCCCGTCTGTGTTTGATCCCACCATCGCAACGGCTCGGTCTCGACGCCGAAGGATGGAAGGTGCTTGAAGAGGTTGTCCATATGGGTTTGAACACCCCCATGCGCAAGAGAGAATGGAATATTGGTCCAGAGCAGAACCTTCATGGTGTAAATGAGCTTCGCTGAATCTGAGAAAATGTGTCAACTCGCTGGTGTGACATGAGATCAAGGAGTGAAACGTGCCCCAATGAGAGCGAGTTCCGTGAGCCGGTTCACGTCCTTCTCATGGGCTGCCCAAGCGATCCCGCGCAGCACAATGATTCGGTAAAGCGGATCGTCAAATGTCCAAGTGTAATGACCCGGAATGGAACCAAATACCCGGCTTTTTTTCAGCTCAAATGTCCAGAGTTGGATGCGGGCTGAACCTTCTTCTGGGGCGGTTGCCAATGGTGAAATAAGCTTAGGGTCTCCATGAAGGGCCCAGTAAGTTTCATCCGTCATTAACAAACGGGTGAAGCCCTGCGTTATCGGGTGAGAGGGTTGCGTGAAGTTGAGTTCAATCTCTCCGTGCCGGTATTTGGAGCCTCCAGTAGAGAGACCTATTCTCGTCGCGAATCCTTCGGCATCCTTTCCACCTTCCATTGCCCAGTGGAGATAAACTAGTCCACCTCCTCTTTTTTGATACTCATCCAGCAGGGACGCCGACTGGGGATTCCAGCCTGAATTCCGCGAATAAAACACGGTTACATCCGCACGAGTGAGCTGTTCGCGCGAAGGAAACCCTTGAGCCGTGGACACGGTCACCTTATCAGCCAAAGAAAGCAGCGTGGACCACCGCTTCTGCCAAACGGGATAATCATGCTCATCGACACCGTGATCTTGGTTGTCGATACAGAGCAGGACATGGAGGGGTTTGAGGCTGCTTCGAGGTATGACCTCTGGGCGAATAAAACTCGCCACTTCCTCGCGATTCCGGGCAGGTGGAAGACCGGGGTCGAGTCGAGTGATCACGGCGGGTTCCAAAGGATTTATCAGGAGGAATGTGAGTAAGTCTTCTAACTGATTCGCGTTGAGAACGTCACCCAGGCCCTCGGGCATCAACGAGCCTTGCAAAGGCTCGATGCCAGCTACTTCTCGGCGTTCACGACGGTTTTCCACACCCGCAGGAAGCTGGAGGGTGATGTGGTCGGGAGTCAAACTCGTGATCAACCCGTTAAGCTCGGTTCCATCCTTGAACCGAACACGGCTGCCGCTCTGGTCTGGATTGATCGTGGCGGAGGGTTTAACGATGTCTTGCAGGACGGATTCGCGGTCCCGATGTATTAGGTTGGATAAATCCGGACCAAAAGCCGTGCCCTCCCCTCGGAGCGTGTGACAAGTAGCGCATCCTGCTTCTCCGAAAAACACCCGACGTCCATTCAGCCAGTTACCTTTGACGTCGCTCCGGGCCACCATCGAATTGGTCTTTTGATGCTCGAAGGCTTCGGAAGCCCATGGCACGAAAAATCGTGTCAATCCAACAGGACGAATTTGAGAATCAAGGGAGAATATCAACCCGCTATTCTCGAGTGAAAGTTGACCTGTCAACGAAAGGTTCAAGGG